>CATPAS010000275.1 GCA_955652075.1 uncultured Gaiellaceae bacterium
ACCATGCGCCCGAACGTGAACGCCAACGCGAAGGGGATGAGCAGGATCGAGTACAGCTCGAGGAAGTCGCTCAGCTTCGTCGGGTTCTCGAACGGGTGCGCGGAGTTCACGTTGAAGAATCCGCCGCCGTTGGTGCCGAGCTGCTTGATTGCGACCTGGGAGGCCACTGGACCGCGCGCGATCGTCTGGTGCGCGCCCTGAACGGTGGTCACGGTCGCGTGACCGTGGAACGTCTGGACGACGCCTTGCGAGACGAGGATGACCGCGAGCACGAGCGTGAGCGGCACGAGGATGTAGACGACCGACCTGTACAGGTCGACCCAGAAGTTCCCGAGCTCTCCGGACGAGCGTCGTGCGAAGCCCCGAACGACTGCAGCAAGGACGGCCATACCGACCCCCGCCGAGACAAAGTTCTGCACGGCGAGGCCCGCCATCTGGGAGAGGTAGGACATCGTGTACTCGCCGCCGTAGTACTGCCAGTTCGTGTTGGTGACGAAGCTTGCGGTCGTGTTCAACGCGATGTGGGGCGAGACTCCCTTGAGGCCATCGGGGTTCAGCGGCAGGTGACCCTGGAGCCTGAGCATCGCGTACAGGAACGCCGAGAACACCGCGCTGAAGATCAGCACCGTCTTGCCGTAGCTCTTCCAGTCCTGCTCCTTCCCACCCCCGACAAGACTCACGAACCGACGCTCCAGCCCTCCGAAGGGAAGCCGCTCTGCGGTGTACACGCGGGCCATGTAGCGCCCGAGCGGGTAGGCGAGCGCTACGAGCACCACCGCGTAGACGAGGATCTGAGCGATCCCTTGGCCGGTCACTAGAGGCGCTCGCCGCGAAACAACGCGTAGACGAGATAGGCGAGCACGGCGAGCGAGACGGCCAGCCCGAAAGCGTCCGCCGCCGACATCAGACGCGCGCCAAAACGTGAAGGAGCAGGAACGAGACGGCGAAGCAGCCGACTGCAATAGCGATCGCTGCCAAATCGAACATGTTTTCATCCTAGGACGGAGTCGCTCAGCGCCGACTGAAGGTTTCGGCGGTGCGCCTCAGGAAGGTCTCAGAGGCATACTGAGGAGGTGAAGCCACTGCGGGCTCTGATCGCAAGCGCCATTGCGGTGACAGCCGCAACGGGGCTGGTCTTTGCGCTGCGTCCGGTCGCTCCTGTCCTCAGCCTCGGCGTCCTCTATGTGCTGCCCGTGATGGCGGTGGCCATCGCCTTCGGGGTGGCGTACGCCGTCGGCACGGCCGTCGCGAGCATGCTCGCGTTCAACTTCTTCTTCCTCCCGCCTGTGCACAACTTCACCCTGCGGGACTCGCAGAATTGGGTCGCGCTCGGTGTCTACCTCGGGACGGCCGTCGTCGTCGGACAGCTGGCCGCCCACGCTCGGCGGCGCGCGGGCGAGGCGGAGCAGCGCGAGCGAGAGGCGACGCTGGTCGCCGACGTGTCGCTCGAGTTGCTACGCAGCGAGCATGTTCAGCACGAGCTGCGTGGAATCGCGGCACGCACCGCTGCCGTCCTCGGCGCGAAGGCGACCCGAATCGAGCTCGGGTCCCTCCGACGACCGGAACCTGAGGAGGCTGCATTCGAGCTCGTGGCAGGCGATCGGCCGGTCGGCCGCATCTTCTTCCGCCGAGGTTCTGAGCCGGCCGCCGACACACTGGACCGGGTCCTTCCCGCCCTTGCGTCGATCCTCGCAGTCGCCGAGGACCGCGAGCGCCTCGGGCTCAAGGCCGTCGAGGCCGAGAGCCTGCGCCGCAGCGATGCGATCAAGACCGCGCTTCTCCGTTCCGTGAGCCACGATTTCCGTTCGCCGCTCACGGCTGTGCGCGCCGCCGTGGACGGACTGCTCAGTGCGTCACTGCACCTTCGCGCGGCGGATCGCGACGAGCTCTTGCAGACCATCGACGTGGAGGCGCGGCGGCTCGAGCGTCTGGTTCACAACCTCCTCGATCTTTCGCGGCTTCAGGCCGGCGCTGCGGAGCCCAGGCCCGAGCTCTGGACCGCCGACGGCATCGTCGGACGCGCGCTCGACGCGCTCAGCGGAACCGAGCGCGTCGTCGTCAACCTCGGCGCCGAGGCGCCTGCGTTTCGAGTCGACGGCGCCCAGGCGGAGCGCGCCCTCGCGAACCTCATCGAGAACGCGCTGAAGTTCTCCTCACCCATGGACCCGGTCGACGTGAGCGTCGAGACCGCCGACGGCGAGGCACGGTTCCGCGTCACCGACCGCGGGCCGGGTCTGACGGAGGCCCAGCTCGAGCACATCTTCGATCCGTTCGAGCGCGCGACGTCGGAATCCGGGACCGGCCTCGGGCTCACGATCGCGCGCGGGTTCGCGGAAGCAAACGGCGGTCGTGTTTGGGCCGAGTCCAAGGCAGGGGGCGGTGCGTCGTTCGTGCTCGCATTCCCGCTTGTCGAGTCCGTTGTAACGGCGACCAGGTGAGCGGCCCTCGTGTGCTGGTGGTCGACGACGAGCCCCAGATCTTGCGGGCGGTGAGCGCGAATCTGCGCGGAGCGGGTTACGAGGTCGAGACGGCGGCAACCGGCGAAGAGGCTCTCGCAAGCGCCGCAATGCGTCCCCCTGACGCCGTGATTCTCGACCTCGTGCTGCCGGGAAAGAGTGGCACCGACGTGACGCGAGAGCTGCGCGAATGGAGCAAGGCGCCGGTGATTCTGCTCTCGGCGGTCGGCGATGAGCGCGACAAGGTCGCGGCGCTCGATGCGGGCGCCGATGACTACGTCACAAAACCGTTCGGAATCGACGAGCTGCTCGCGCGGCTCCGCGCTGCGCTCCGCCGGGCGACACCGACCGGCGAGCCCGTCCTCGAAGTCGGGGACCTGCGCCTGGACCTGGAGAAGAGATCAGCCTCGTTCGCCGGACGGCATCTCACGCTGACCCCGCACGAGTTCACGTTGCTACGCGTGTTCATGCAGAACGAAGGCAAGCTCCTCACTCACCCGTCGCTCCTGCGCGAGGTGTGGGGACCGCAGTATCACGACGAGTCGCACTACCTTCACGTCTACGTGTCGCAGCTGCGCCGGAAGATCGAGCCCGATCCTGCTCGGCCCCGCTACATCCTCACCGAGCCCGGGGCGGGCTACCGCTTGGTCGATCCGGAATCTTGAGCCTTTCCTGAGGCCGGACGCTCGAAGCTTGAGCCGGGACTGAGCAAGTCCGGCCTACGTTGGGCGCATGTCGCGCCGCCGGGCGCAGGGTCTCGAGCGGGTCCTCGGGACGCCCGCACTGTTCTCGACCGCGTACGGCGACGTAGGCTCCTCGATCTACTACGCCCTCGGGCTGACAGCCTCCTTCGCCCTCGGGCTGACGCCGGTCGTGTTCGTCATCGCGGGGATCTTCTTCGTTTGCACCGCCGCGACGTATGCCGAGGGGACCGTGCGTTTTCCCGAGGCCGGCGGCTCGTCCAGCTTTGCGCGCCACGCGTTCAACGAGGTCGTCTCCTTCGGCGCCGGCTGGGCGCAGCTCCTGAACTACATGGTGACCATCTCGATCTCGGCGTTCTTCGTTCCGCACTACCTCTCCGTCTTCTGGGCGCCCCTGCGCCAGAACCCATGGGACATCGTCGGCGGAGCAGTCGTGATCCTCGTGCTCGTCTCGCTGAACGTCTTCGGAATCCGCGAGGCCGTGAAGCTCAACGTCGTCCTCGCCATCGTCGACTTCTCGACGCAGGTGCTGCTCGTCCTGATCGGCGCGAGCCTGATCTTCCATCCGCACCTACTCGCGTCGAACGTCCATTTCGGCGTGGCGCCGCACTGGAGCAGGTTCCTCCTGGCGATCCCGATCGGAATGATCGCGTACACCGGCATGGAGACGATCTCCAACCTCGCCGAAGAAACGCGCAATCCGCCGCGCGACGTTCCGCGCGCCTACAAGCTCGTCGCGGGTGCGGTCTTCACGATCTACCTGACGCTTCCTGCGATTGCGCTGATGGCGCTACCGGTTCATCGAGTAAGCGGGCACTACGCGACGTTGCTCGGGCAGAACCCGCCGAAGGGCTTCGCCAACGATCCGGTGCTCGGGCTGATCGAGAACATCGGCCTGCACGGCTTCACGCTCTCGGCGATGAAGTTCTACGTGGGCATCCTCGCTGGGACGATCCTGATCATCGCGGCGAATGCCGGAGTGATTGGCTCATCGCGCATCACATACGCGATGTCGAGCTACCGACAGCTGCCCGAGGTCTTCCGCCGCCTCCATCCCCGCTTCAAGACTCCTTGGCTGAGTCTCATCTGCTTTTCGGGCCTGCTCGCGACGGCAACACTCCTGCCCGGAAGGATCGATTTCCTAGGAACTATGTACTCGTTCGGAGCGATGCTGTCGTTCGCCATCGCGAACGCCGCGTTGATC
>CATPAS010000276.1 GCA_955652075.1 uncultured Gaiellaceae bacterium
CCGCAGCCAACCCCAGGTCCTCGTCCGGCCGCCTACGTGTCGGAGTCAAGACCTAGCCCATGGCTGCCTGGGCCGCCGCCGCCAGAGCCGAAGAGACAGTCGCCGTCCCGCGATCGCGACCGCGCGTCGTCAAGCGCGAGCGCCGGGTCACAGGTGGAGTGTTCTGGATCGGGATCGTCGCCACCCTCCTCGCGGGTGTCGTCGCGACCAACGTCGCCGTGCTGCGCCTGAACATGAAGCTCGACAGCCTCGGTCGTGAGCGCGCCGCCCTGCGAGCTCAGAACGCGGAGCTCTCGTCGCAGCTGTCGACCGCAGCCTCCGCGCCGCTGATCCAGCGGCTCGCCGCGAAGCGGCTCGGGTGGGTCCAGGCCACCTCTGACCAGACGACCTATTTCAACCTCCACCCTTAGGGTCGTATGAACCGCCTAGTCAACCGGCGGATCAGGGTCTTTCTCGCAGCCATCGGGCTCGCGTTCGCACTACTGCTCGTGCGCGCGACCTGGCTTCAGACGGTGCAGGCCGGGTCGCTGTCGAGCCTCGGCCAGACACAGCATCGTGAAGCGGTCACCCTCCCTGCCGGCCGCGGGACGATCTTCGACCGCAGCGGCGTCGAGCTCGCTCTCGGCGAGAGTGCGACCACCGTCTACGCCAACCCGAAGCAGATTGCGAATCCGCGTCAGGCCGCCGCGGCCGTAGAACGCACGCTCGGACTGAATGCCGACCAGGTCTTCTCGTCCCTCGCCGACCGTACGCACGGATTCGTCTACGTCGCCCGTCAGGCGGATCCGGCGCAGGCCGCCGCCTTGCAGCGCCTGAAGCTCCCCGGCTTCGGCTTCTATCCCGAGGAGCACCGCAACTATCCGCAGCGATCGGTGGCGGCACAGATCCTCGGCTTCGTCGGGACCGACGGCAACGGCCTCTCGGGATTGGAGCTGCAGTTCGACCGCGCGCTCGCGGGCCGTGCCGGCACGGAGACCGTCGTCAAGGATCCGGGCGGCCGGGTGATCGAAGTCCAGAACCAGCATCCGGAGGTCCCGGGACGGGACGTCTATCTCACACTCGACCACAGCATCCAGGCGAACGCGGAGCAAGTGCTCCGCGACACCGTGCGCAAGTGGAGCGCCAAGAGCGCAAGCGCCATCGTGCTGGACCCGCGCACCGGCGCGATCCTGGCCATGGCCGTGCAGCCCGGCTTCGACGCGAACCGCTTCCCGTCGGCGCCGAGTGACCTGCAGCGGAACACAACCGTCACGGACACCTACGAGCCCGGTTCCACGTTCAAGCTGATCACGGTCGCGGGCGCGCTCTCCGAGCGGATCGTCTCGCCGACGACGCGCTTCCGGCTGCCGTACTCGTTGCACGTGGCCGACCGCGTCATTCACGACGCGGAGCAGCGCGGCACCGTGAACTACTCCGTCTCGCAGATCCTCGCGCACTCCTCGAACATCGGCGCGATCACGCTGGCACAGATGCTCGGCCGCACGCGCCTGTCCGCCTGGATCACCCGGTTCGGATTCGGGCGCACGACGGGAATCGACTTCCCCGGCGAGAGCCCTGGGATCGTGCTGCCGCCGGACAAGTGGTCCGGCTCGACGATCGGCAATGTCCCGATCGGGCAGGGTATCGCCGTCACGCCTGTTCAGATGGCCGCCGCGTACGCGGCGGTCGCGAATCGCGGCGTCTGGTCCCGGCCGCACCTCGTCGACCACGTTACGGGTGGAGGAAGGCCCTCCCTGAACAAGCGCCGGATCGTCTCCCCGCGAATCGCCAAGCAGCTCATGAGCATGCTCAAGGACGTCGTCGCCGAGGGCACCGGCCAGTACGCGGCGGTGCCCGGCTATCAGGTGGCGGGGAAGACCGGGACCGCACAGAAGCCCGATTCCCACGGTGGCTACGCAACCGGCCGCTACGTCGCCTCGTTCGTCGGGATCGTGCCTGCTTCCCGGCCGCGCTTCGTCATCCTGGTCAGGGTCGACGAGCCTCGCGGCGCGATCTGGGGCGGCACCGTCGCAGCGCCAGCCTTCCAGCAGATCGCGCGCTTCGACCTGCAGTACCTCGAAGTCCCGCCGGACGCGTCCACCGGACACTGATCGAGCGGGACGTTCGCGTGTACCTATTAGACGCGGCTGAGGTGCGTGTCCCTGAAGGCCGTCGGGTACTTCAGGCCGTAGCCGAGCAGCCGGTCCGCGCCGATGTGCGCAAGCCAGATCAGTGCGACCTTCGTCGCGGCGGTCGAATCGGCCACGACCCCCAGCGTGCCGAGCGCAACCGGGAGGATCTCGGTGTGCAGCGAGTTGTAGGCAATCGTCCCCACGTTCGGCCCGAAGGCGTAGCCGATGAAGGAAAGATCCGGGGCGAGGATCAGCGCGATGAAGAGGATCCACCCGAAATCCTTGTGGAAGTAGAGCACGACCGCGGCGGCCAGGACGGCAAGCCCTTCCAACCGGAGCAGCAGGTGCGGGAGGCGGTCCAGCATGGTGCAACCGTAACGCCGTAGGGCGCCCACACTAGACTTGGGCGGCGAAATGCAGCTGGAGCGGCTCATCGCAGCGCTCGCTCCGACCGACGTCGTTGGAGACAGTGCCCTCGAGATCCGCGAGCTGGCGTACGACGCGCGGGAGGTGCGGCGCGACTCCCTGTTCTTCTGTGTCCCGGGCGCGAGGGCGGACGGCCACGACTTCGCCGCCGAGGCGCTCGAGCGGGGAGCGGCGGCGCTCGTGGTCGAGCGCAGGCTCGAGCTCGAAGCTCCGCAGCTCGTGGTGCCGAGCGTGCGCGCCGCGATGCCGCGGGCCGCAGTGGAGTTCTTCGGCGATCCGACGGCACAGCTTCAGGTCGCGGCGATAACCGGTACCAACGGCAAGACGACCACCGCCTACCTGCTCTGGTCGATCCTCGCCGCCGCAGGTGAGCAGCCGGGGTTGCTCACGAACGTCGAACGGCGTGTCGGCGGCGACGTGCGCGAAGTCGGTCTCAACACGCCCGAGTCGATCGATCTCCAGCGACTCTTCAGCGAAATGCTCCGGCAGGGAAATCGCGTATGCGTGATGGAGGCGACGTCGATGGCCTCCGCCAAGGGACGGCTCGAGGGAACACGCTTCGCCGTGCTCGTCTTCACCAACCTGACGCAGGACCACCTCGACTTCCACGGGACGATGGAGGAGTACTTCGAATCGAAGCGGCGCCTGTTCGGGCAGGCAGGTCGTGCGGTCGTCAACGTCGGCGACGAGTACGGCGAGCGGCTCGCTGCCGAGTTTCCCGAAGCGATCACCTTTCGGCCCGAAGACGCACTCGGCGAGGCGGATCTCAAGCTCCCTGGGCGCTTCAACGTCGAGAACGCGCTCGCAGCCGCCGCCGCCGCGCGAACGCTTGGGGGCGGCGAGGAGGCAATCAAGCACGGCATCGAGGCCGTCGACCGCGTCCCAGGGCGCTTCGAGCGCGTGGACGAGGGACAGCCGTTCACCGTGCTGGTCGACTACGCGCACACACCGGGCGCGCTCGAGACGGCTCTCGAGGCTGCGCGCGAGCTCGGAGTCGGCGGCCGCGTGATCTGCGTCTTCGGCGCAGGCGGCGATCGCGACCGGGTGAAGCGCCCGCTGATGGGAAAGGTCGTCTCCAGGCTCGCCGACGTCGCGCTGGTGACGTCGGACAATCCGCGCAGCGAGGATCCGGCCACGATCGCCGCCGAGGTCGTCGACGGGCTCGATCTCGAGGTGGAGCTCGACCGTCGTCGCGCGATCCAGCGCGCACTCGAGTCCGCACGAGCCGGCGACGTGGTCGTGATCGCGGGCAAGGGTCATGAGCAAGGTCAGGAGATCGGTGGGCGCAAGCTTCCCTTCGACGACCGCGAGGTCGCGCGGGAGGCGCTCCGCCGCTTGGGGGCGCCGACGTGATCGCGCTCGAGACGACCGTGCTCGACAGGCTCGGCAACGTCGAGGCGCGCGCCGACAGCTTTACCGGCGTGCAGGTCGACTCGCGGCGCGTCGCGCCCGGAGATCTCTTCGTCGCCGTGGGCGGCGGATCGGCATTCGTGGACGACGCGCTCATCCGTGGCGCAGCGGTGACGCTCGAGCCACACGACGCCTTCGCAGCTCTTGCCCACGTCGCGAGAGAGGTCCGCGAACGGAGCTCCGCGCGCATCGTGGCCATCACGGGCTCGATGGGCAAGACGTCGACGAAGGACATCCTCGCCGCGTTGAGTGCTCCGTCTGCCCGGACGATCGCAGCCGAGGCCAGCTTCAACAACGAGATCGGGGTGCCGCTGACGCTCTGCCGCCTCGAAGAGGACACGGAGGTCTGCATCCTCGAGCTGGCGATGCGCGGCTTCGGCCAGATCGCCACGCTCGCCGAGATTGCTCAGCCGCAGATCGGTGTCGTGACGAACGTCGGTCCCGTTCACCTCGAGCTCGTCGACTCGCTGGACGGAGTCGCACGCGCGAAGGGCGAGCTCATCGCCGCGCTTCCCGCGGGCGGCACCGCGATCGTGCCCGTGGACTTTCCGGTCTCCCGCGACGACGTCGAGGTCGTCCGGGTCGGCGCACAGGAGGCGATTCGCGTGGAGGGGCGAACGGTCGTCGGCGGAGTGAGCTTCAACTTCACCGCGCAGCACCAGGTCGAGAACGCAGCGACCGCGCTTGCCGCGTTGACCGCCCTCGGCCTGCCCCGGCCGGAGTCCGTCGACGTGGATTTCGCCCGGTGGCGGGGGGAGGAGCAGGAGCTCCCCGGCGGGGGCCTCCTCATCAACGACGCTTACAACGCCAACCCCGTCTCCATGCGCGCGGCGCTCGCCTATCTCGCGGAGCGGGCCGGGGCCCGGCGACGCGTGGCGATCCTCGGCGACATGGCCGAGCTGGGGCGCACGGGCCCGGAATATCACCGGGAGGTCGGCGCCGCGGCGGCCGAGCTCGGCGTGGACGAGCTCCTCGCCGTTGGCGAGCTGGCCCGCGGGTACCTTGAGGCCGGCGTCCCCGGTCGCTGGGTCGCAAACGTCCACGACGCGCTGCGTCAGGTGGACGAGCTCGTCCGCCCGGGCGACGCGGTGCTCGTGAAGGCGTCGCGGGCCGTCGGTCTCGAAGCTGTGGCAGCCGCTCTCACTCAGATCCCAACGACGACGTGATCCGCGTCCTTGCCGCGGGAGTGGTCGCGATGATCGTGTCGATCGTGGTCGGTCCCAAGTTCATCGAGTTTTTGCGCAGAAACGAGTTCGGCCAGCACATCCGTGCCGAGGGACCGGAAGGCCACGGCGTCAAGCAGGGAACGCCGACAATGGGCGGACTGTTGATCCTCGTCGTCGCGACGGGTGCGTTTCTCGCCTTCTCGAAGTACAAGGTCCCGGCACTCACCGTGCTCTTCGTTACGCTCGGCTGCGGGGCGATCGGGTTTCTCGACGACTTCATCAAGCTCACGCACCGGCGGTCCCTCGGGTTGCGCGGACGCTGGAAGATGCTGCTGCTCGCCCTGATCACCGTCGGTGTCGGCTTCGCAGCGGATCACCAGCAGCTCCCCACGACCGTCTTCATCCCCCTCGTGCACTGGAACGTCGCGCTGTCGTGGGGCTGGTACGTGCTGCTGTTTCTCGTGATCGCCGGGACCGCGAACGGCGTCAACCTCACCGACGGCGTCGACGGCCTCGGGGCCGGAACCGGGATCATCGCGCTGATCACGTTCACGGCGATCTCGGTCGTGACCTACATCCGTTCCGGCAATCCCGGCGGGCGCTTCGACAGCCGCCTCGATCTCGCCATCGTCGGTGCCGCACTCATCGGAGCCACGATTGGATTTCTCTGGTACAACGCGTTCCCTGCCGAGCTGATCATGGGCGACACCGGAGCAATGGCGATCGGCGGCGCCCTGGCCGCGATGGCGATCTTCACGCAGACGATCTTCCTGCTCCTTTTCATCGGCGGGATCTTCGCGATCGAGGCGCTCTCCGTGATCGTGCAGGTCGTCTCCTTCAAGTACTACGGCCGCCGCGTCTTTCTGATGGCGCCGATCCACCACCACTTCGAGATGAAGGCGTGGTCCGAGACGAAGATCATGGTGCGCTTCTGGATCATCACCGCGATCCTTTGTGCGATCGGCTTTGCCCTCTTCTACCGCGACTTCACGTTCTTCCGACACTGAGCGGAGAACTCGAAGCACTCGTTCGGCCCGGTGAGACCGTCGTCGCCGTGGGGGCAGCCGAGCTGACGGAGAGGCTCGCCAAGCGAGTCGCGCCCGACGGAGACGTGCTCCTCGTCGACGAATCCGTCGACGAGCTCGAACGGGTGCTCACGAGCGCGCCGGGCCCAAATGTCTTCTACCTCGTCGGCGTCGCGGACGTGCTTCCGCTCACGGACGGGAGCGTGGATGCAGTCATGAGCGGAGTCGCCGTGACCGAGGCCGCGCCGGCCGAGTTCTTCCGCGTCCTCCGGGACCGTGGGCGGATCTGGGTCTCGGCGGACGACCAGGACCCGCGGGGCTCGGCGTTGAACCTAGAGCCTTGTGAGGTCGAGCGACTCTTCAACGACTCCGGATTCGCCGGCGTGACCGTCGAGTCGGCAGACGGCCGGGTCTCGGTCGCCGCGCACAAGCCGTGAAGCTTCCGCGCCGGGCGCTCGTCCTGGGGCTCGCGCGCTCCGGTCAGGCAGCCGCCCTGGCGCTCGCCCGCCGTGGCGTGCCCACTGTGGGCGCCGACCGGGCAGAGGGCCTGGACACCGGGAGGCTTGCCGAAGCAGGCGTCGAAGTCCACCTGGGGACTGAGGAGGAAGGTCTGCTGGACGACGTCGAGTTGCTCATCAAGAGCCCGGGCGTGCCCGGGGAGTCGCCGCTGGCAGCGGCCGCGCGCACGCGTGGGATCCCGATCTGGAGCGAGGTCGAGCTCGGCTTCCGCTTGCTGCGCAACCCTTTCGTCGGGATCACGGGAACGAACGGGAAGACGACGACCAGCGAGCTGCTCGGCGCGATGTTCCGCGCCGCCGGCAGGCCGGTCGCCGTCGCCGGGAACGTCGGTCGCCCGCTCACGAGCTTCGATGGGACGCTCGAGAAGGAAGCCTGGATCGTGTGTGAGCTGTCGAGCTTTCAACTCGAGGACATGCACCGCCTGCGTCCCCGCGTAGCCGTGCTGCTCAACCTCGAACCGGACCACCTCGACCGCCATGGTTCCTACGAGGCCTACAAGGACGCGAAGCTGCGCATCTTCGAGAACCAGACCGAGGCCGACGTCGCCGTTGTCCCGCGCGACTTCGGAGCAGTGCCCGGCGGCGCCGACCGGGTCGAGTTTCGAGCGGACGATTCGCTTCCCGCCGAGCCGCTCATCCCCGGCGAGCACAACCGTGAGAACGCGGCCGCTGCGACCGCCGCCGCTCGCGCTGCAGGAGTCCAGGAAGACGCGATCGCAGAAGCGCTGCGCATGTTTCCGGGCGTCGAGCACCGGCTGGAGCTGGTGGGCGAGCTCGACGGCGTTCGCTTCGTCAACGACTCGAAGGCGACGAACACGGCCGCGGCCCGTCGAGGCATCGCGGCCTTTGCCGGCCAGCCGCTGCGCCTGATTCTCGGAGGCTCGTTGAAGGGCGAATCGTTCGACGAGCTCGCCGAAGGACTTCCGGCCTCGGTGCGCTCGATCGACCTCATCGGCGAAGCGACGGAGGACCTGGCGGCGTCACTCGGTCGTGCAGGACGCTCGTTCCGGCGTTCCGGCGATCTCGCAACCGCCCTGGGCGCTGCCGCGGGAGACGCCGAGCCGGGTGACGTCGTGCTCCTGTCTCCGGCGTGCGCGAGCTATGACCAATTCCGCGACTTCGAGGAACGTGGTGAGACGTTCCGCCGGCTCGTCGGGGAGTTGTGGTGAAAAAGGCTCAGCTCGAATCGCACCTGCTCGTGCTAGTGACGCTGGCGCTCGTCGCCTTCGGCCTGGTGATGGTGTACAGCGCGACGTCCGCGCCCGCCGCGCTCGCGCGTACCGACCCGATGTCGTACCTGAAGAAGCAGGCTGTGTACGCCTTCATCGGCGTCGCGCTGATGATGACTGCATCGCGATTCGACTACCGGCGACTGCGCTTGCTCGCCCCGGCGCTCGTGCTGACCGCGCTCGGTGGCTGCCTGGCCGTGCTCGTGATCGGCTCGCGCATCAACGGCGCGCGCCGCTGGATCGAGCTCGGTCCCGCGACGTTCCAGCCTTCGGAGCTCGCCAAGCTCGCGCTCGCCGTGTGGGCGGCCGCTTATCTCTCCAAGCGGCCGGCGCCGCGGTCCCTGCGGGAGCTCTGGCGCCCGATCGGGTTGCTGCTCGGCGTCTTCTGCCTGCTCATCCTCGCCGAGCCGGATCTCGGCACCGCGATCTCGCTCGTCGTCGTCCTGCTCGCAGTGCTGTTGATCTCAGGCACGCCGGTCCCGACGCTGGCGGCAGGAACGGGTATCGCGGTCGCCCTCGGTCTCGTCGCGATCTGGTTCGAGCCGTATCGGCGCGCGCGCATCTTCAGCTTCATCGATCCCTGGAAAGACCCACAGGGCGCCGGCTTCCAGACCGTGCAGGCGCTGATCTCGTTCGGATCCGGCGGCTTTCTCGGCGCCGGGCTCGGCCACGGCGTCGCCAAGATCAACTATCTCCCCGAGGCGCACACGGACATGATCTTCGCCGTCATCGGCGAGGAGCTCGGGCTGCTCGGCGTGACCGCGGTGATCGCCGCCTACGGAACGTTCGCCTACGCGGGCCTGCGCGTCGCCCTCGCGTGCAAGGATCCGTTCGGCAAGCGTCTCGCAGCCGGGATCGTCGGGCTCGTCTGTGGGCAGGCGGTGATCAACCTCGCGGCAGTCCTCGGCCTGGCTCCGCTGACAGGAATTCCGCTGCCGTTCATCTCCTACGGTGGGTCGAGCCTCGTGGTCGCGCTCCTCGGCGTGGGGATCCTCCTTAACATCGCCGGCAGGCATGGAGCAGCAGAAGCGAAACGTGCGGTGCCTGATCGCAGCCGGCGGGACAGCGGGACACGTCGCGCCGTCGCTGGCGGTCGCTGAAGCACTGGAGCGGCGCGGCGCAGACGTGACGTTCGCCGGATCCCCGGATCGCATCGAGGCTCGGCTGGTTCCCGAGGCGGGCTACGAGCTCGACACCTTTCGCATTTCCGGACTGCCGCGCAGGCCCTCGCCCGCGCTGGCGCGCGCACTGCTGCTGGCCGGACGGGCGCCGCGCGCCTGCGCGCGGATCCTGGAGGCACGCCGCCCGGACGTCGTGCTGGGCGGCGGCGGTTATGTCGCGGGACCGATGGTGTACGCGGCGGCGCGCCGGAAGATCCCGACGGCGCTGATGGAGGCCGACGCGCATCTCGGGCTTGCCAACAGGCTGGCCGCGCCATTGGCGCGTCGCGTGTTCCTCTCGTTACCGCTCGCCGGCCGGGAAGTGTCGAAGTACCGGGTCCCCGGCAGACCGATTCCGGCGCGTGCGCGAGCCCGGCCGCAGGAGGAAGCGCGCAGGCTCTTCGGCCTCCCGGAAACCGGCCCGGTGCTGCTCGTCTTCGGCGGCTCGCTGGGCGCGCGCGTGCTCAACGAGCTCGCGATCGATGCTTTCGGCGAGGCGGGGCCCGCGGTGCTGCATCTGGCGGGCACGCGCGACTACGACGAGTTGCGGTCGAGGGTGTCGCGGCCCGACTATCGCCTCTTTGCATTCACCGAGGAGTTCGGGGCGGCACTCGGCGCGAGCGACCTCGTGCTGGCGCGAGCCGGCGGCTCGGTCTGGGAGCTCGCTGCCGCGGGGAAGCCGGCGGTGCTCGTGCCCGGTCTCTTCGCCACGGGCGATCACCAGGAGAAGAACGCGCACTACTTCGAGCAGCTTGGAGGTGCGGTCGTCGTGCCGGAGACCGAGGTCGGGCGCGCACCCGACCTGATCCGCTCGCTACTCGATGATTCCAAGAGGCTTGCGCAGATGTCCGCTGCGATGAAGCGGCTTGCCCGGCCTGATGCCGCGGACAAGATCGCCGAGGAGCTCATTGCCCTCGCCTCTTGACGGACGCAGGCTGTGGATCGCCGGCATCGGCGGCGCGGGAATGAGCGCCTACGCGGTGCTCGCGCGTGCATGGGGGGCGGAGGTGCGCGGCTGGGATCGAGTGCGCACGCCCTATCTCGAGCAGCTCGAAGGGATCGACATCGAGATCTCGGACGAGCCGCCGCAGCCGCCGGAGGGTTGGGACGTGTTCGTGTCGACGGCGTTCGCGGGACGTGTTCCGGGGAAGACACGCGCGGCGCTGCTCGCCGAACTGGTGTCGCTGCGTGAGTCGATCGTGGTCGCGGGCGCGCACGGCAAGACGACGACGAGCGGGATGATCGCCTTCTGTCTCGAGCGGCTCGGCTGCGATCCCGCCTGGCTGATCGGCGCCGACATTCCGCAGCTCGGTGGGAACGCCGGGACCGGAGCGGGCTGGCTCGTCGTCGAGGGAGACGAGTCCGACCGGACGGTCGCCGAGCTGCGCCCTCGCGTCGCAGTCGTGACGAATGTCGACCTCGACCATCATGCGACGTTCGCCTCGCGTGCAGAAGTCGCGGAGCTCTTCGAGGAGTGGCTGGCAAACGCCCCGGCGATCGTGCGCGGAGAGGAGCTCACGCCGTACGACGGACCGCTGTCGATTGCCGGCGCGCACAACCGGCGCAACGCGGCAGCCGCGCTCGCGGCGCTCGAGCTGGCGGGAGTGAGCCGTGAGGATGCCGCGGGTGTGCTCGCGGAGTTTCGCGGCGCGGCGCGCAGGCTCGAGCGCCGCGGCGAGGCGGGCAGCGTCGAGGTGTACGACGACTACGCCCACCATCCGGCCGAGATCGCCGCGACGCTCGACGCGCTGGGGAACGGGGAAGGGCGCCTGATCGTCCTCTTCCAACCGCACCTCTACTCACGCACGCGGCACCTTGCGCGCGGGCTGGCGGAGGCTCTCGCCGCCGCTGACGTCGTTGTCGTGACCGATGTCTATCCCGCGCGCGAAGAACCGGTGGAAGAAGTTACCGGCAAGCTCGTCGTCGACGCTCTCGCAGATCTGCGCCCGGGCATGCTCGTCGCCTGGACGCCTTCCGTCGACGAGGGCGCGCGCTTCCTCGCGGGCCTGGTTCGCTCCGGCGACCGCGTCGTGACGATCGGCGCCGGGGATGTCGATCGCGCGGCGGGAGCCATCCTGGAGACCCTCGCGTGAAGGTCGAGGAAGGCGTTCGGCTGTCGCGCTTCACGACGCTCGGCACCGGAGGGCGCGCACGGGCCTTTGCGCGGCCCGAGAACGTCGAGGAGCTGCAGGGCGCACTCGATCTCGCGCGCGAGCGATGTCTGCCTGTGGCGGTGCTCGGCCTCGGCTCCAACCTGCTCGTCGCCGACGACGGCTTCGAGGGCCTGGCGCTGAAGCTCGCCGGTGAGCTCGCGCAGGTCGACGTGCGGGGAGAGCTGCTCGTGGCCGGCGGCGGAGCGCCGAATGCCGTCGCCCTCCACCGTGCCCGGCACCCTCAGACCCTGCTCGACGTGCTTGCGACGGGCGACCACGGCAGCGACCCGATCATTGAACGTGATGGGCGACGATCCGGGCGGTCCCGAAAGGCACTTCTGCAGGCCGGCCGAGGCC
>CATPAS010000277.1 GCA_955652075.1 uncultured Gaiellaceae bacterium
ATCCTCCGGATAGCGGCGGCCGAGCTCGAGCGCGAGCTCGATCTTGTGCTTGTCGACGTGTTCGACGGCGAGCGTGCGCAGCTTCCCGTCCTCGACGACGTCCACGCGCGCCCAGTCCGCGATGCGCGGCACGGCCATCTTCGCAAGCGCCGCCAGCGTGGTGCGATAGTCGAGCGAGCTGCCAAGAGTCGCGCCCGCCTCGACGAGGAACCGCTGCCCTTCCTCTGCGCTCTTGCGGTCGTGGATGTCCGTGTTGGAGCCGAACCACTTGACGATCTCGCCGTGGCGGCTGCGCATCGCGACCGCGCGCGTCAGGTGCCAGCGATACGACTCGTCAACCGCGCGGCGGAGGCGGAGCTCGTTCTCGTAAGGGCTTCCCGTGTCGAGCGCCTGCTGCCAGAGCTGCTGCGTGCGCGGAAGGTCGTCGGGATGCGTGGCGTCGGCCCAGCCCTCGGCGACGTGTTCCGAGAACGACGTGTCGAAGTAGTCGAGCACACGCTGGTTCACGTAGTCGAGCTCACCGCTCGGCATCGCGGTCCAGATCTGGTCGGGCTGCGCTTCTGCGAGGAAGCGGTAGCGCTCCTCACTCTCGAGGCGAAGCTCGGCGAGCTCCTGCAGTCTCAGCGTCTCCGCCTGCTGCCTGAGCTGTTGCGTCTTTTCGTGCAACTCGATGAACACGGCGACCTTGGAGCGGAGCACTTCCGGGTTGAACGGTTTGAAGACATAGTCGACCGCGCCTGCCGAATAGCCGCGGAAGACGTGCTCTTCCTCCTTGGAGATCGCGGTTACGAAGATGATCGGGATGTACTTCGTGCGCTCGCGCTGCTTGATCAGCATCGCCGTCTCGAAGCCGTCGAGAACGGGCATCTGGACGTCGAGCAGGATGATCGCGACGTCGTGTTGCAGCAGTTGGCGGAGCGCCTCCTCGCCGGAGTGGGCGTTGAGGAGGTTCTGCCCGAGCGGCTCGAGAATGGCCTCCAGCGCGAGCAGGTTCTCGGGAAGGTCGTCGACGAGCAGGATGTTGGTCATCGACGCGTCGGCTCCGCCGACGTCTCGGCGTGCGCCGGGGAAACCTCCCGGTTCCCCCGAACCCCCTCCACTGCTCCGCTGTCGCGGACAGGCTGCTTCGCAGCCGGCTGCACCCACAACCCATAGATGAACTTGCCGATCGCGTCCAGCGGCAGGATCGCGTCGGCCGCGGTCGCCGCGATGGCGGCATCCGGCATGGCCCGGCGAGCCGCGCCGAGTGGATCCTGGATCAATGCCACGCCGCCGACGTCCTTGATCCTGGCCAGGCCGAGAGCCCCGTCGTCGTTGGCACCGGTGAGGATGATCCCGATCACGCCGGCTCCGTAGGCGTCGGCGGCCGTTTCGAAGAGGACGTCGATCGAGGGCCGGGCGAACTTGATGCGCTCATCGACCGAAAGCGCGAAGGAACCGCGCTCGACCAGCAGGTGGTAGTTCGGCGGCGCGATGTAAACATGCCGCGGCTTGATCGCCATCTTGTCTTCGACGTCGAGCACGGGTCGGCTGGTCTGCGTGTTGAGGAGCTCTGCGAGCGTTCTCTCTTGCGAGTCGGGATGCCGGTGCTGGGCAATTGCGATCGGCAGGTCGCACTCCGCGGGCAGGTCGGCGAGCACGCGGGAGACCGCTTGCAGCCCGCCCCAGGATGCGCCGATGCATGCGAGGTCGTACATCAGCTCACCTTTCGGTAGAGCTTTTCGTTCGGGTCGAGCTCCTCGAAGCCCGCTTCGTGCGGGCTGAAGCGGATCGATTCCTTGTGGCCGAGGCCGAGCACGCCGAACGTGACCAGGCTCTCGAAGAAGAGCCGGTGCACGCGGTCTTGCAACGCGCGGTCGAAGTAGATCATCACGTTGCGGCAGACGATCACGTTGAACTCGTTGAACGAGTGGTCCGAGACGAGGTTGTGCTGGGCGAAGACGACGTTCTCGATCAGCGAACGTTGGAACTGGGCGCCGTCGTACTTCGCCAGGTAGTACTCCGAGAAGGCGTTCCTCCCGCCGGCCCTGATGTAGTTCTGCGTGTACTCGCGCATCTTGTCGAGCGGGAAAACGCCCGATCGCGCCCGGTCGAGGACGGATTCGTTGATGTCGGTCGCATAGATGCGCGTCCGGTCGTAGACCTGCTCCTCCTGGAGCAGGACCGCGAGCGAGTAGACCTCTTCGCCGGTCGAGCAGCCGGCAACCCAGATCCGGGTGAACGGATACGTGCGCAGGGCAGGAACGACCTTCTCCCGGAAGGCGACATAGAACGACGGGTCGCGGAACATCGCGGTGACGTTGATGGAAAGGTCGAGCAGGAGGCGCTCCATGCAGGCCGGGTCGTGCAGGAGCTTGTTCTGCAGCGCCGAGATCGTCTCGAGCCCTTCCGCGTAGACGCGCCGCCAGACGCGGCGCCTCAGCGAGGCGGGGGCGTACTCGCGGAAGTCGAAGCCGTACTGCCGGAAGACGCCCTCGAGCAGAAGTGACAGCTCGATGTCTTCGAGGTCGCCGTGGGCCGGCGGGTGCTTGCTCGCACCCGCTGGGTCCCGCGAGGCGCCGACAGAGGAGGCCATTGATCTACTTGTACAGCCAGACTCGCATCAGCGAAAGCAGCTGGTCGGTGTTGACCGGCTTCGTGATGTAGTCGGAGGCCCCCGACGCGATCGACTTCTCTCGGTCGCCCTTCATTGCCTTCGCGGTGAGGGAGATGATCGGCAACTGCTTGAACGCATCCTCGGAGCGGATGGCCCTCATCGTCTCGTAGCCGTCCATCCCCGGCATCATGATGTCCATCAGGACGAGGTCGACCTCCGGATGACTCCGTAGGAGCTCGATCCCGTCCTTGCCGTTCTCGGCGTAGAGGACCTCCATGCCGTGGGACTCGAGCACGCTGGTGAGGGCGAAGACGTTCCGCACGTCGTCGTCGACGATGAGGATCTTCCTCTGCTTGAGCACCTCGTCGGCCGAGTGCAGCTGCTCCAGCATCCGGCGCTTTTCCTTCGGCAGCTTCCGCTCGATGCGGTGGAGGAAGAGCGACGTCTCGTCGAGGAGCCGCTCGGGCGAGCTGGCGTCCTTGACGACGATCGACTCCGCGAACTTCTTGAGCTTCGTCTCCTCCTTGCGTGTGAGCTCCTTGCCGGTGTAGACGATGACCGGGATTGACGAATGCCGTTCGTCGTCCTTGAGCTTCTCGAGCAACGTGAAGCCGCCCATGTCGGGCAGCTTGAGGTCGAGCACCATGCAGTCGAAGCGCTCCAGGTCGAGGGCCTCGAGCGCAGCTTCGGCGGAGCCGACCGCGGTCACCTCGACGTCCTCGTCGCTACCGATCAGCTCGACCACCGCCTGCCGCTGCGACTCGTCGTCCTCCACCACGAGCAGCCGCTTGAGGTCTCGGTCGATGAAGCTGCGGATCTCGCCGAATGTGTCTTCCAGGCCCTCCTTGGAGATCGGCTTTGCGAGGAATGCGACCGCGCCCGCTTTGAGCGCGTTCTGGCGGCCGTTGCCCGCCGAGACGATGTGCACCGGAATGTGACGAGTATCCGGATGGTGCTTGAGGCGATCGAGCACGGTCCAGCCGTCCATCACCGGCAGTTTCATGTCGAGGATGATCGCGTCGGGCTTGAATTCGTGCGCGAGCGCCAGGCCCGAGTCGCCGCGAATGGCGACGATTCCCTTGAAGCCGCGCTCCCGCGCGACCTCGAGCTCGGTCCGGGCGAGATCCGGATCGTCCTCGACGATCAGCACGACGCGATCGCCGTCCTGGATGTCGTCGCGATCGTCCCGGACACTCGGCAGGAGCACCGCCGGGTCGAGCTCAGGAGACTCGGGGCCGGTCAGCGCGGGAGCGCCCCCGTTCCCTTCGCCCTCGGTCGGGAACACGACGGCCTCCTCGAGCGGGTGGGGAGCGTGCGTGTGGTCACCGGTCTGGTACGTGGCCGGCAGGAACAACGTGAACGTGCTGCCCGTGCCGAGCTCGCTCTCCACATGGATCTCGCCGCCGAGCAGGCGCGCGATCTCGCGGCTGATCGAGAGCCCGAGGCCGGTACCGCCGTACCGGCGGCTCGTTGTCCCGTCAGCCTGCTGGAACGCCTCGAAGATCAGGCGCAGCTTGTCGTGCGGGATACCGACGCCGGTGTCCACGACAGTGAACTCGAGCACGGCCTCGGCGCGTGAGAGCGCCTCGCTCGCGAACTGACGGCCTTCGGCCAGCCCGATTCGCAGCTTGACTCCTCCCGCGTCCGTGAACTTGAACGCGTTCGAGAGCAGGTTCTTGATCACCTGCTGCAGGCGCTGCTCATCGGTCTCGATCGTCGGCGGCACGTTCGCACCGTGCACCTCGATCTCGAAGCCGAGGCTCTTGTCCTCCGCGACC
>CATPAS010000278.1 GCA_955652075.1 uncultured Gaiellaceae bacterium
CGCGGCGCTCACCGTCACGCCCGTGATCCATCAGCACGCAACCACGCCACCGCGGATCGGGCCGAAGGTGGTGACAGGGACAAGGTTCGTGCCAGCCGACAAGGTCTCTTCGAGGGTCGCGCGTGACACGGTACGTACATCGTCAGTTCGATCGGCCGCAGTCCGCTCGACCCCGGTTGTGCGCGTGACGCCGTCGCCACCCGCGGTCGAATCCGGCTCGAACCCGGCTCGCACCGATCCGCCGTCGCCGACGCCGACCGTTTCGCCGGCCGTGAGCACGGGCGCGCCCGCATTGCCGATCCTCCCGGTCCCGGACGTCGTGAGCACGCCGGCCCTGTCGGTGCCGAGCCTCGAGCCCGGCCTGGCGCTTCCCGCGATCACTCTGCCGGACGTGCACGTCACGCTGCCGCCGATTCCTCCGACGCTCCCCTAAAAACCCGTATCCTCCGCGGCCGATGGCCGTCGCGACCGAACGCGAATACGGGCTCTTCATCAACGGCGAGCTCGTCGAGCCCGCGTCGGGGGAAGTTCGTGACCTGACGGAGCCGGCGACCGGCGAGTCGCTGGCACGAGCTGCAATGGCCGGGGAGGCCGACATCGATCGAGCGGTCCAAGCGGCACGCGCAGCGCTCGACGGGGCCTGGGGCAAGACACCGCCGACCGAGCGCTCGCGGCTTCTGCACGCACTCGCGGACGCGATCGTCGCGAACCGCAAGGAGCTCAGTGAGCTAGAGGCTCGCAACGTCGGCAAGGCGATCTCGTCCGTCAAGGCCGAGGTGAACCAGGCCGTCGAGAACTTCCGCTTCTACGCCTCGGCGATCGCCTCGATCGCCGGTCGCTCGAATCCGATCGGCGGCTCGCTGTTGTTCTATTCGCTGAAGGAGCCCGTCGGCGTCGCCGGCCAGATCATCCCTTGGAACTACCCGCTGATGATGGCGACCTGGAAGCTCGCGCCTGCTCTGGCCGCCGGGTGCTCCGTCGTCTTGAAGCCAGACGAGGCGACGCCGCTGACTGCGCTCAGGCTCGGAGAGCTTGCGGCCGAGGTCGGCTTTCCGCCCGGCGCCGTCAATATCGTTCCGGGTCGGGCAAGACCACCGGCGCGTATCTCGTCCGTCATCCCGGCGTCGACAAGGTTGCATTCACGGGCTCGACTCAGACGGGCGGCGAGATCATGCGGCTCGCGTCGGGGCCGATCAAGCGGATCACGCTGGAGCTGGGCGGCAAGAGCCCGAACCTCGTCTTCGCGGATGCGAATCTCGACGATGCGATCCCGAGCTCGGTGTGGTCGATCTACTACTCGGCAGGGCAGAGCTGCGAGGCGCGCTCGCGCGTGCTGGTGGAGCGCTCGATCTACGACGACTTCGTCGCAAAGTTCTCCGCGCTCGCCAAACAGCTTCGTGTCGGCGATCCACTCGATCCGGAGACGCAGGTCGGCTCGCTCATCTCGGCGGCGCACCGCGAGAAGGTGCACGGCTTCGTCGAGCAGGGTCGCGAGGAAGGCGCCGAGGTCGTCACCGGCGGCGCGATCGGCGAAGGCAAGGGCGCGTTCTATCCGCCGACCGTGCTCGCGGGAGTCGAAAGCCAGATGGCGGTCGCTCAGGAGGAGATCTTCGGGCCGGTCGTCACGGTGATCCCGTTCGAGGACGAGAAGGATGCGATCCGCATCGCGAACGACGTGCGGTACGGGCTGATGGCGACCGTGTGGACGGGCGACCCCGCGCGCGGCCACCGTGTCGCGAGCCGCATCAAGGCCGGCACCGTCGGCATCAACATGCCGTACACCGCTTTCCCGGGCATCCCCTTCGGCGGCTACAAGCAATCCGGCTTCGGGCGCGAGCTCGGCCTCGACACGCTCGAGCTCTACCTCGAGACGAAGAGCGTCGTGGTCTCGACCAGCCCGAAGCCGATCAACCCGTTCGGCCTCTAGCCGCGCCGCCGTGCGCGTGCACGAGCGGCTCGACGAGCTCTACGCCATCGGCGGCGGCGTCGGCGCCAACCGTGTAGCCGGGACCGAAGGCGAGGACCGGGCGCACGAGCTGGCCGCCGGCTGGATGCGCGAGGCGGGACTCGCGGTCGAGGTCGACGCTGTGGGGAATCTGATCGGCCGGACTGCAGAGCCGAGCGTCTGGACCGGCTCGCACCTCGACTCGGTCCCCTTTGGAGGCAAGTTCGACGGTGCGCTCGGGGTCGTCGCGGCGATCGAGGCGGTCGAGCGCGTCGGCAAGGGTGCAGTAGCCGTCTTTCGGGACGAGGAGCGCGGCTGCGTCGGCAGCATGGCCTTCGTCGAGGGCGGAGTGCTGCCCGAATGCTTCCTCGAGGCGCACATCGAGCAGGGGCCGGTGCTGGAGCGCGCTGCCGCGCCGCTCGGTCTGGCAATGAGCATCGTCGGCATCGTGCGCGGCGAGCGCACCTTCGAGGGCCGCGCGGGCCACGCGGGCACCGTGCCGATGCCTGGACGAAACGATGCGCTCGTCGCCGCAGCCGAATATGTGCTCAGGGTCCGGGACGCTGCGATCCAGATCGACGACGCGGTTGCCACGGTTGGCCAGATCGACGTCGAGCCGGGCGCAGCCAATGTCATCCCTGAGCGCGTACGTGTCTCGGTGGACGCCAGGGCGCCCGACCGGGAGCGGCTCGACCGCCTCGTCGCGGAGCTGCAGCTCGAGGCGGACTTCCGGCTCGAGCCCGTGCCGATGGCCGAGCGGCCGATCAACGCCCTGCGGGCGGAGCTGGTCGAGCGCGGCCTGCCGGTCGTAGAGCTCCCCTCGGGAGCGGGACACGACGCAGCCGTTCTGGCCGGAGCGGGCGTCCCGACGGCGATGCTCTTCGTGCGCAGCCTGAGCGGTGGGATCAGTCATTCGCCCCAGGAAGAGTCGGCGCCCGAGGACGTCGATCTGGCCGTGGAGGTGCTCACGGGCGCCCTCCGCCGACTCACCGACGGCACCGACTAGGCACCGCCCTCCGGCAGCCCTATAGTCGCGGACGGCCCCCACGCATCAGGGAGAGAGGAGAACATGAGGAAGAGGAGGTTGGCTTTCGCCTTGCCGCTGGCCGTCGCCGCGTTGGTTCTTGCGCTCGGCGTCTCGACCGGCTCGGCGAGGACGCAGAAGCAGTCCGCTGCTTTCAAGGTGGCGTGGATCTACGTCGGCCCGCATGACGACCACGGCTGGTCGCAGGCGCACGACAAAGGTCGTCTCTACGTGCAGAACGCACTTGGCTCGAACGTCGAGACGACGTTCAAGGAGCTCGTTCCGGAAGGACCGCAGACGTGCCAGGTGATCGAGAGCCTCGTCCGCGATGGGAACAAGCTCATCTTCGCGACCTCGTTCGGTTTCCAGAATTGCATGGTCTCGGAGGCGCAGAAGCATCCGGACGTGCTGTTTGAGCAAGCAACCGGGACAGCGCAGTCGAAAAATCTCGCCGAATACTTCGGCGCTGGCGAGGACGCGATCTACCTCTCCGGGATGGCGGCCGGCGCCGCGACGAAGAAGGGCGTGATCGGCTACGTCGTGCCGTTCGCGATTCCCGAGGTCATCCGGCACGCCAACGCGTTCGCTCTCGGCGCGCAGGCGACGCATCCGGGCGCGAAGGTTCGCCTGATCTGGACCAACTCCTGGCTCGATCCGGGCAAGGAGAAGAAGGCCGCGCAGAGTCTTGTCGCCGCCGGGTCGGACGTGCTGGGGCAGAACGTCGACAGTCCGGCAACGGGGCAGTTCGCCGAGTCGAAGGGCGTTCCGTGGGTCGGCTACGACTCCGACGCGCACACGTTCGCGCCGCAGCAATGGCTGACCGCGGCGGTCTACAACTGGGGTCCGTACTACCTCCGTCGCACTAAGGCGGCGATGAACGGCACCTGGAAGACCGGCTTCTATTACGGCACCTTCAAGGATGGCTTCCTGGGCCTCGCCTCGTACGGCCCGAAGGTCAAGGCAAAGACCAAGACGGCGATCGCCAGGAAGAAGGCGGCTCTGCTGAGCGGAAAGTTCTACGAGTTCCGCGGCCCCCTGTACGACCAGAAGGGCAAGCTGCGCCTCAAGAAGGGGCAGAGCATGTCGGTCAAGGACCTCTATTCGATGA
>CATPAS010000279.1 GCA_955652075.1 uncultured Gaiellaceae bacterium
CCGTACGCGGCTGCGAAGGGCGGGCTCCGCATGCTGATGCGAAACGCCGCGGTGGAGCTGGCCCCGTTTTGCATCCGGGTCAACAACATCGCGCCGGGAGCGATCGCAACACCGATCAACGCGGCAGCGCTGGCGGACCCCGCGAACGTGAAGCGGCTCAAGGAGATCGTGCCGCTGATGCGGATTGGCAAACCCGAGGAGGTGGCAGCGGTTGCGCTCTTCCTTGCCTCCGACCGGTCCTCGTATGTCACCGGCTCTACGTATTACGTCGACGGCGGCATGATCCGGCACGCGGAGCCCCTCTGACGATCGAAGCCAGCTTCCGCTTGCAATCCGGCGCGCGGCGTGAGAGAGTCGCTTCGTCAAGTCCTGTGGGCCCTCGGGTTCGCAGGACTTGGCGTTTCAGGGCACGCTTTCATCAGGTACGTCGCGGGGCGACATCGAGGTAACGTGCCCCTGATGGATCCTGAGCGGGCACGCGAGCTCCTGGCCCGAGAGCGCGAGCGAATCGAGCGGTCGCTAGTAAAGCGCGCGCACACGGACACCGGCGAGCCGGCCGAGGACAATCCCGCCAATCTCGGCTCGGACCTGTATCAGGACGAGCTCGACGAGGGTCTGGCCGACGACCTACGCGAGGATCTCGCTGCGGTCGAGCGGGCCGAGGCCCGTCTCGCCGCCGGGACCTACGGGCTTTCGATCGAGAGCGGCAAACCGATTCCGGACGGGCGTCTCGAGGCGCAGCCGACGGCGGAGCGGACGACCGAAGAGGAAGGTCGCTGACCTTCGCCTGCTAGCGGTCGACTCGAGACCGGTCCAGCCGTAACACCGGAGCCGCCGCCTCAGCCCTTGAGCGCGCCCCCGAATCCAGAACCACGCAGGAAGGATCGCTGGAAGATCAGAAAGCCCACGATGGGAACGAGCGCGGCGATCAGCATCGATGCGAGGAGGACGCCGAGTTGCGTTTGCGCCTGGATGGCCGGAAGCCGCACCGACAGTGGCTGGCGATCCGGGCTGTTCGTGAGGACCAGGAACGGCCAAAGGAAGTTCTTCCACTCCGCGAGGATCGCGAAGATCGAGACAACTCCGAGGATCGGCTTCGAGAGAGGTAACACGATCGACCAGAAGAGACGTATCGGGCCGGCGCCGTCGATGCGCGCGGCCTCGAAAAGCTCCTGTGGCAGGTTGTCGAAGAAGCGCTTCATCAGCACGACGTTGAAGGCGCTCGCGCCCGCCGGCAGCCAGATTGCCCAGTAGCTCTCCGCGAACGAATGGTGGATGAGCGGCGGATGGACGACCTCGATATAGAGCGGAACGATCAAGACGACGACCGGCACGAAGAGCGTCCCGAGCAGGAGTGCGCTGACGAATCGCCCCCAGGCGGGCCGGAGCACCGAGAGCACGAAGGCGCCGGTCGTCGCGACGACGATCTGACAGAACCAGGACCCGAGCGCGAGGACGATCGTGTTCCAGAAATAGCGGCCGACATTCACCTTCGACCACGCGTCGCTGAGGTTGCTCCAGGCCACTCCGTGCGGGAAGAGGGCAAGTGGATTCCTGAGCGTGTCGATCGTCGGCGTGACGGCGCCCTTTGCGAGCCAGACCAGCGGCCCGAGCCCGATCAGGACGAGCAGGACGAGCAGGAGCACCTGAGCGGAGCCGAAGAGCCATTTGATGTCGCGGCGCGCCCAGTCCGTGTATGAGAGGAGTCCGCCGGTCGCCTCTTCGGTCGCCTCGGCCCGACGGAGACGGAGACCGATCACCTCGTGCTCCAGGATCGGGTCGCCCGCATGAACACGAGGGAGAAAACAGCCAGGAAGGCCGCGAGCATCAGGCTCAGCGCAGCCGCGTCACCGAAACCGACACCGACGGAGTTCCCGAACGCGTACTGGTAGACGAGCAGCAAGACGGTGAGCGTCGCGTTCGCCGGGCCGCCCGAGGTGAAAAGGAAAGGCTCGAGGAAGACCTGGGCCGTTCCGATGATCTGGAGAATCAGCGTGATGAGCAAGACGCCACGCAGCTGAGGCAGGGTGATGTGCCAGATCTTGTGCCACAGGCCCGCGCCGTCCACAGACGCCGCGTCGTACAGATCCGTGTCCACGGCCGTCAGTGCGGCGAGGTAGATGATCACCGTTGCGCCGGCGTTCGCCCACGTGGACTCGACGACGAGCGCCGGCATCGCGGTGCCGGGAGATTGCAGCCAGCCGTACGGCCCCAGATGGAACCAGCCGAGCACGGTGTTGAAGAGGCCGACGCTGCTCGGTTCGTAGAACACGTACTTCCACAGCATCACGCCGACGACGGGCGGAATGACGACGGGTAGGTAGGCAAGCCCGCTGTAGATCCCGCGGAAGCGGCGCGACTCGCTGATCAGCACTGCCGCGATGAGAGGGATTGGGTAACCGAAGAGAAGGGCGAGGGCTGCGAAGTAGGCGGTGTTCTTGACGGCCGTGGCGAAGAGTGGATCGCCGATCACGTCCCGGAAGTTCTGCAGACCCACCCACGTCGGCGGATCGATGAGGTTCGTGTGCTGAACAGAGAGGACGACGAGCCGCGTGATCGGATACCACGAGAACGCCGTGAAGATCGCGAGCATGGGCAGGGCGAAAGCAAGAGCGGTGAGGTTTCCGCTGCGTACCCACTCGACAGGTGAACGGCGGTCGCGACGACGGGGCCTTGCGACCGGCTCGGTTGAAATCACGTCAAGGTTGTCCACGGCACGGTCCCGAGCTGTCACTCTCGCCGCGCTCACCTTACGCCGTCCCCGAAGCCGCGTCACCCGAACGGCCGACGGGGAGCCACGAGGGCTCCCCGTCGAGCCAGTCGGTCAAGGAACTAGTTCCCGTCGCTGATGGCCTTCTGGGCGACTTGGTTCGCCTGCGCGAGCAGGCCCGCGATGTTGGCGTTCCTGTCGGCAAACACCGCCTGAACGACCGGATCGAGCGCGTGGTACACGCTCTGCGTCGAGGCGGCAGGCTCCGGGTAGAGGCTCTGCTTGAAGATGCCCCTCAGGAACGGCGCCATCTGCTTGATCGGCACGTTGATGTAAGGCTTGATCCACGAGTTGGCGACGTCGTACTGCTTCTTGTTGAAGATCGGGAACGCGGGCACACCGACGGGCTGCTTGTTCGCGACGAGAATGTTCGCGTCTCGCAGAGCCGCCGGCTTCCTGATGAGCTTCTCCATGTAGAAGAAGTCGATCCATTGCAGGGCGGCATCGAGTTTTTTTTTTTTTTATTATTGGGGGACCACCGAGATCTACACGCCGCCCAGCACGCCGGCGTTCTTGTTCTTTGCCAGCGGCAGCGGCGCGATTCCGTAGATCTTCGGATCGAGGTTCGCGGCCTGGACGAGGAACGTGTAGATGTCCGAGCCGTTGATGAACATCCCGATCTTGCCCGCGGCAAATGCCTGGTTGATCGTCGGCCAGGTGTAGTCGTACGTCGAGCCCATCGACTTGTCGGTCCAGCGCATCTGCCGGAGCAGGTTCAGGGCCTGCACGGTGTACGGGTTGTTCAGCGTTGCGGTCGCGCTCGTCCCGCGGCCCTGCTCCATCCGGCCGCCGAGCGTGTAGGTCACCGTGGTCGCGATCCAGCCGGCCGTGTTGTCGTTCAGGCCCATCTGCGCGTACCCGGTCGCCCCGGTCCGGTCCGAGATCTGCTTCGCGTCCTTCCGGAGCTGCGCCCACGTCGTCGGCGGCTTGTTCGGATTGAGGCCGGCCTGCCTGAACAGGTCACGGTTGTAGTGGAGCGCCTGGGCATACGCCGCGTAAGGAACGCCGATGATGCGGCCCTTGGACGTCGTCGCCTCCGCGATGATCGTCTTCTGGAACTTCGTGTAATAGGGCCACTTCTTCACACCGGCGGTGATGTCGGCGACCTGACGGTGCTCACCGAGCGTGCGTGCGTCGGTGAACGGGACGGTGAAAACTGTCGGCAGTCGCCCTGCAGCCAACTGCGCGGCGAAGGTTGCTCCGTTCCACGCGTACTCGACCGGCTTGACAGTGATGTTCGGATGCTGCTTCTCGAACAACGCCACGTTGTCGTCGAACTGTTTCTGCGCGTCGTTCGAGCTACCGGGACGCAGCGCTGCGACGGTGATCGTCACCTTCGCCTGCGCGGACCCGCTCTTCGCGGCCGCGCTCGAGACCAAGCCGGCGCACACAGCCAGCAGGCCCGCCACGGCGACGGAAACGGTCGTGGCTCTACGGGTGAACTTCATGGTCCTACTCCTTTCCTGCGCACCATGACGCTGAGCCGGTGCGGGTCCGTGTTGACCTAGCCAATGCTGTGTTCTCGTCCGGGCAATCCGTCCACGGACGGTGCTTGATCCTGGGCCTGGCGAAGCCAGACCGTGGTGTCCTGCGGGAGCTCACCTCCTTCGAGCTCGTTGCTGGCGATGAGGACGTGGGCGCCGACCGGTAGCGCGACCGGGCCGGGCCCGAAGTTGACGATGCAGGCGAAGCGCTCGCCGCGAGCGAAGGCGAGGACCGAGTCGCTCGAAGGAATCCACCGGAAGGCCCCGTCACCGGACCACGGTGCGGCGCGACGGAAACGCAGCCCGGTGCGGTAGAGGTTGAGCATCGAAGTCGTGGCCCCTGACTGCGCTGCGACCGTAAGTCGCCCCCAGTCGTCCGGCTGGTCGAGCCAGGGCCGCTCGGCTCCCTCGGGACTGAACTCGTACGGGGGCCGGTCGCCTCCCCAGGGCAGAGGGATGCGGCAGCCGTCGCGACCTGGGTCGACGCCGCCCGAACGGAGCCACATCGGGTCCTGACGACGCTCGGCCGGGATGTCTTCGACCTCGGGCAAGCCGAGCTCCTCGCCCTGGTAGATGTACATCGAGCCCGGCAACGCCATCGCGAGCAGCGCTGCTGCTCGCGCCGCCCGGGTGCCGCGCTCCAGGTCCGTCGGAGTCCCGTTTCGCTTGGATTCGAACGAGAAGGACGTGTCGGTCCGGCCGTAGCGGGTGACGGGCCTCGTCACATCGTGGTTCGACAGCACCCAGGTCGTCGGCGCGTCGACGGGAGCGTGTGCCGCGAGTGCAGACTCGATCGACGCGCGCATTGGTCCCGGCTCCCACGGGCACGAGAGGAAGTCGAAGTTGAAGGCGGTGTGCAGCTCGTCCGGGCGGAGGTAGCGGGCCAGCCGCTCCGGCTCGGGCAACCAGACCTCACCGACGAGGACGCGCGGCTCGGGATAGCCGTCGGCGATCGAGCGCCACCGGCGGTAGATGTCGTGGAGCGCGTCGCGGTCGGTGAACGGGTGCTCGCCGGCTTCGTGCTTGGGTGCCTCCTCGGCAAGGTCCGGGTCCTTGACGAGCAGCGCCGCCGAGTCGATCCGCACACCCGCCGCACCGCGATCGAACCAGAAGCGGAGGATGTCCTCGTGCTCCGCCCAGACGTCGGGGTGCGTCCAGTTGAGATCCGGCTGCTCCGGCGCGAACAGGTGGAGGTACCACTCGCCGGGCACGCCCGCGTCGTTGGTGCGGGTCCACGCGGGGCCGCCGAAGATCGACTGCCAGCCGTTCGGCGGGAGCTCTCCGTCGGGGCCGGTGCCGGACCGGAACCAGAAGCGTTGCCGCTCGGGCGAGCCGGGAGGTGAGTCCAGGGCAGCGCGAAACCACGGGTGCTGGTCGGAGACGTGGTTGGGGACCACGTCGACGATCGTTCGGATCCCGACCGCCCTGGCCTCGGCGATCAGCTGCTCGGCCTCCTCGAGTGTCCCGAAGGCCGGATCGATCGAGCGGTAGTCCGCGATGTCGTACCCCCAATCCGCCAGTGGGGACGGGTACCACGGGTTGAACCACAGGGCGTCGATTCCTAGGTCGCGCAGGTAGGGCAGCCGATCTCGCACGCCCGCCAGGTCTCCCACTCCGTCCCCGTTCGCGTCCGCGAAGCTCCGGACGTAGACCTGGTACACGACTGCGTCACGCCACCACCGCGCCTCAGGGCGCGCCCCGTCCAGTGCGGCCCGATCGTCGGGCTCGGGTGTCTGTGGCGTCGTTGCCGTCGATCCCGGATGTGTCATTCGCGTCGAGGATCGCACATCCGACAATCGAATGCAAGAGTTGAACAAGACTTTGCATTTTTCCTACTTTGCCGTCCACCAGCGCAATTTCTTGCACAGCGTCAGGCTAGAGCGAGCCTTGCTCAGGCGGGGACGAGCGCGACGCGTGCTGCTGCGGTCGAGCCGCGGGCGACGATCTCAGGCTCGAAGAACAACTCGTCCGTGGAGACCGCCGCACCCTCGATCTGTCCGACCAGCATCTCGACCGCGGCGCGCCCGATCGCCTCGATCGGCTGGCGAACCGTTGTCAGCGGGGGATCCGTGCAGCTCATGAACGCGGAGTCGTCGTACCCCACGACCGAGATGTCGTCCGGAACCGAGAGCCCGGCTCGGCGTGTCGCGCGGATGGCACCGAGCGCGAGCGGATCGCTGGCGCACACGATTCCGGTCACTCCGTGCCCGATGAGCCGGGTTGCAGCGGCGTGCCCGCCCTCAAGGGAGAATCGCGTGCGCTCGACGAGCTCGCCGGCGAGCGCCCGTCCGGTTGCGCGAGCCGCAATTGCTTCGAACGCCGCCAGCTTGCGCCGCGAAGGAACATGGTCAGGCGGTCCAAGGATGAGCCCGATCCGCTCATGGCCCAGGTAGGCGAGATGGCCGTAGGCCTGCTCCATCGCGACCGCGTCGTCGGTGGACACCCGCGGAAAGTCCAGGTGTTCCGCAGCGGCGTTGACGAGGACGACCGGCAGCCGCAGCTTCAATAGGCGCGCGTAGTGATCGTGCGGCGCATCGGCCTCCGCGTACTGCCCTCCGGCGAAAACCATGCCCGACACCTGTCGCTCGAGGAGCATCTCGACGTACTCGGCCTCGGACATGCTTCCCGTTCGCGTGCACAGGACGGCGTTGAACCCACGCTGTGCAAGTGCGCCGGCGACCACTTCCGCGAGAACCGGGAAGATCGGGTTCTGAAGCTCGGGCACCACGAGCCCGACCATGCGAGCGCGCCGCACACGCAGATGTGTCGGTCGCTCGTAACCCATGACATCGAGAGCCGTGAGAACCGCGGCCCGAGTGGCGTCCGAGATCCCAGGCTTGCCGTTGAGGACACGACTGACCGTCGCCTCGCTGACCCCGGCCTGCTTCGCCACGTCTGCAAGTTTGCGAGCCACTCTGCAACTATACGACAAATCAGTGCAAATCCTGCGTGCACCCGACGTCGCGTCTCACCCGAGGGTCGCGGCTAGGGCCGAGTTGTAGGCGACCACGTCGCCAGCCGCCAACAACGCCTGGCCGAACCCGGAACAGGCACCACGGCCTCCTGTCGCTCCGGCGATTGATGCGCACGCCGATGACGACCGCATCGACCTCGGACCGATCGACGTCGAAGACCCGCCCTGCGTTGCACGCACCCGGGCCGAACGGATAGATGCAAACGATCGGAGCCTCACCACCGCGCCGGGCAGCCCCCGGAAGGGGCACCGAAGGAGGCACTTGCAATTCCGCGCCGCACCTGCAAGGGTCGCGTGGTCAAGTCCTGTGGGCCCTCGGGTTCGCAGGACTTGGCGTTTTAGGGGACGCTCTCGTCTTTAGACTTCAGCGATGAGCGCGACATCGAAGCATTCGCCGGAGCCGGAAGTCTGGTCTCCATCGTCCTGGCGCTCATACCCCGCGCTGCATCAGCCCGAATGGCCTGACGCCGACAAGGCGGAGGCTGCTCGCTCCCGCCTCGCATCCCTGCCACCGCTCGTCTTCGCGGGCGAAGCCCGGCAGCTCCGCGATGCGCTGGGCGAGGTTTCGGCCGGGCGCGCGTTCGTGCTCCAGGCCGGCGACTGTGCCGAGTCGTTTCACGAGTTCTCGGCGCCGCTCATCCGCGACAAGCTCAAGATTCTCCTGCAAATGGCTGCAGTCCTCACCTACGGCGGCATGCTTCCCGTCGTCAAGGTGGGGCGAATCGCCGGGCAATTCGCCAAGCCACGCTCGTCGTCGACGGAAACCGTTGAAGGCGTGGAGCTCACGTCCTTCCGCGGACACATGGTCCACGGCGAAGCGCCGACACTCGCTGCGCGCGTCCCGGACCCCGACCGGATGCTTCAGGTCTACCACCAGTCCGCGGCCACGCTCAACCTCTTGCGTGCATTCACCAAGGGCGGTTTCGCCGACCTGATGCAGGTGCACGCGTGGAACCAGGAGTTCGTCGCCAACTCGCCGGAGGGACGACGCTACGAAGCGATCGCCTC
>CATPAS010000280.1 GCA_955652075.1 uncultured Gaiellaceae bacterium
AGTGCACAGGCGGGTCGAGCGGGAGCGAGAGCCCGAGCAGGAGGAAGCCGGCCGGGCCGACTGCCGTCGCGGCAACGGACTCCAGACCTTCAACGGGCGGCGCGACGCCGGCTAACCGGAGGGCGAGTGCGACCGAGAGGGCAATGAGCGGCGGGTTCAGCAGAATCGCCCGCAGCGGGCGGCTCGCCTCGGCGGCCCGGCCATGGATGCGGGCAAACGCGGTCGAGACGGATGTGTCTGGAACAAGCCAGGCGAGCCGGCCGTAGACCACGGCGAGCAAGAGCCCTGCGTGGCCGAAGAAAAGCTGGGCGAGCGGCAGCCCCAGGAAGCCGTTGTTTCCGAAACTGGCTCCGAGTGCGAGCGCGCCTCGCTCGGCGCGCGTCCTTGCCACAAGCACCGCGTACGTGTAGCCGACGGCGCCGACGAGCCAGCTCGCGGTGATCGCGGCGGCGATCGCCAAGAGCAGCGGGCGGTCGAACGAGGCCGTGAGGAAGGTCGAGAAGACCAGCACTGGTGCGACCGTGGAGAAATAGGTGAGCCAGACTCCGCGGCGAAGAAGATCCGACCCCAACCGCTGGCCGATCAGGCCGACCAGGAAGAACAGTGCGAGGAGTAGCCCGTCCGGCCTCACGCTCTCAGGCTAACGCCCGAGGATGGGATTGACGAAGGCGCCGGACAACATCAGCACCTACGACGCGGGAAAGGCAAGGCGGTCGTTCAGTGGTGGCCTCGCCCACAATGGAGTCGCTTGGACTACCGCGCGTCTGTGAGGGCGTCGTAGACGTTCCGCTGGAAGCTCGCGATCAGGCGCTCGCTCTCGGTCATCAGCTTGCCTTGCTTGACGGCGCCGGAGTCGAGGCCTTTCTGAACCGCCATGACTAGTGCGACATCCTCTTCGGCGACCTGCGAATCGAACGCGATTACTTCCTGAATCGTGGTCTCTTCGATGTCCGGCCCGAAGAAGTAGTCCGTCACCTCGACCGTTGTTTTCGCGCCGAGTGGTACCCAGCGCTCAATGGAGATGTTCTGCGGGCCGGGAGCGATGTTGATCGTCGTGTTCGGCCAGATGAAGTGGTACTGGGACTGGCCAACGTCCCCCCGCGCGTCGTAGGGCGCTCGACCGCTGCCGTCGAGAGCCGAGGCGCGGACCGGGCCCAGCTGGCTCGACGTTTTCTCGCCCACGATGAGGCTGTACGAATCCGGGTCGACGTCGATCATCTTGCTGAAGCCCGGGTGAGCGACCGGGCAGTGGTAGCACTCGAGATAGTTCTCGAGCGCGACCTTCCAATTGACCTGCTGCTCCCACTCGTGATGCGAGTGGAAGCGAACGCTATCGAGGTCGAGGCCGCCGTCGGCGATCATCTGTGGAACTCCTTCGAGCGCTTCGTGCAGCGGGCCTGCGTCTGGATCCGGATTGACGAAGACGAACGGCCCCCAGGTGTCGACGGCGACCGGCAGCAACGAGAGACCGGACGGATCGAATTCGGGCTCGCGCTCGGAGCGCGGGGCGCGCCGAAGCGTGCCGTCCAGCTCGTAGGTCCAGGCGTGGTAAGGACATTGGAGGGTCTCCCGGCAGCCGGCTCCCTGTGCGACGAGATGGCCCCGGTGACGGCAGACGTTCACGAATGCGCGCAGCTCACCGTCCCCGGCTCGGGTCACGACGACCGGGATGTGGCCCGCGATCGAGGAGAAAAAGCTCCCCGGCTGGGCGAGCTGGTCGGTCCAGCCCGCGTACTGCCAGGCAGACGCGAAGATTCGCTCGCGCTCGAGCTCGAACAGGCCCGGATCGGAGTACCACGCGGCAGGAAGCGTCCAGCCGTCTTCGAGCGGATGGTCGAGGATGCCTGTGGCGTAGCTGGATGAGAGGTGTGCGATGATGGTCCTGACTGTCCGGTCAGTCAGGATATCGTCCGGCTCTATAGTGGGTCAAGACGCTCCCGTAACCTCCGCTCCCGAGACGAGCGAACGCGTTGCGTCGATCCTGGCGGCAGCGTGCCGGGTCGTCGTGCGCGAGGGCGCTCACGGCCTCCGCATGGCAAGCGTGGCCCAGGAAGCCGGCGTCTCCAAAGCACTCGTCCATTACTACTTCTCGACGCGGCAGGAGCTGATGCGCAGCGCGTTCGCCTGGTCGGAGGAGCAGTGGCACGCGGCTCTCGGCGAGGAGGTGGGCGTGCTCACGACCGGCGCCGAACGCCTGGAGCGCGTGCTGCTGATGAGCATCGAGACGGCGGGGCCGTTCAGCAACCAGCGCGCGCTCTGGAACGAGGTCTGGAGCAGTCTTCGCTTCGACGATGCCCTCCGGCCCCTCGTCGAGGCGTCCTACCGTGCCTGGCTCGACCGTCTTCGTGGCCTGATCGAAGAGGGACGCCGCGACACTTCGATTCCGCGTGCACTCGTCGCGACCGAGGCGGCGTGGCGGCTGGCGGCAGTCGGGGACGGGCTCGACTCGATGCTCTATCTCGACCTGCTCGGCCGTGACGACGCGCGCGAGCTGATGCTCGGCAGCATCCGACGGGAGCTTGCCGGAGAGTGACGGATGTGCTCGTCCTCGGCGCCGGGCTCGCCGGCCTCTCTGCAGCTCGGGACCTCGTGGCCGCAGGCACGGACGCCGTCGTCCTGGAGGCGCGCGGACGTGTCGGCGGTCGCGTCGAGCAGCTGCGCTTCGACGACGGCCGGCCGGTGCAGCTGGGCGGCGAGGTCGTGGGCGAGGTTCACACGGCTTACCTCCAGCTCGTCGACGAGCTCGGGCTGACGCTCGAGCCTAGCTATGTCCTTGTCCCCGGCGACACCACCTACGATCTCTTCGAGGGTGTCGCGCGAGGCGACGACTACCCGTTCCGCACGGGCGCCGAGCGAGCCGACTACGAGCGTGTCGAAAGACTCTGGGCCGGCCTTGTCGGCACGGTGGATCCCGACGATCCGTGGTCTCACCCCGACGCCTCTCGCCTCGATCGCGCGTCGATCGGCGCCTGGCTCCGCTCGGTCGACGCGCTGCCGTCGACGATCCGGCGGCTAGACGTCGCCGCGCTCGCGCTTGCAGACGGCTCGATTGAGCGCACGTCCTTTCTCGCCGAGTTGCGGAAGGCCGCCGCCGTCGGTGACCGGACGTTCTACTCGTACGAGCTGTGGGAGTCGATGCAGGTGGCGGAGGGGAGCGCAGAGGTTGCCGAACGAATGGCGGCGGAGCTCGGCGACCGCGTGCGCCTGGAGGCGGAGGTGACGCGCGTCGACGTGGCGGCCGCGGGATGCCGCGTGCGCCTCGCGTCGGGTGAGGAGGTACGAGCCGAGGCGATTATGTGCGCGCTCCCGGTGGGGGTTGCTGCTCGAGTGGAGATCAACGGGGTCGATGCAGACCGGCTCCTTTCGCTCAGACGCCAGCGGCACGCTGTTGCAGCGAAGGTCGTCGCGATCTACGGCCGGTCGGTCTGGGAGGACGTCGGGGCGAATGGGCTGTCCGAGGGCGAGCACCTCCTCGGATCGACCTGGCCGCAGCGTGATGGGGTGTTGTCCGCGCTCGTCCCGCCCGAACGGTTCGGCTACTTGCTCGCGCTCACGGAGTCCGACCGCGATGACGCGGTGCGCGACGAGCTCGGCCGGATCTACGGGCCCGCAGCGCGCGAGCCAAGCGCGATCCACCATCGCCTGTGGGGAATCGATCCCTACACACGCGGCTACGTGACGCAGTGGTGGCCCGGAGACGTGCTCCGCGTCGGTCCGCTCCACGGCACGCACGCTCCGCCCTTCTACGTCTGCGGTTCCGACCAGTGGGTAGCCGGCTACCTCGAGGGGGCGGTCCGCACCGGCCGGGCGGCGGCCAGTGCCGCGCTCGGTGCGCGCGCCGGCTAGGCGACGGCGGCGGGCGCGGTCTGGCCCTCTTCGTCCCCTGCGTCGGGCTCCGGGTCGGGGCGCAGGACGCGGAGAGCGTCGGGAGGCAGGTACAGCGTGACCGGCGTCCCCTGTTCCAGTCCGAAGGTCAAGGGGTTCCCCTCGTTGGTCATGGCGACTTTGAGCATCTCGCCGCCCAGGACACGCACATGGATCTCGTACGAGCCGCCGAGGAATACCGCGCGCTCGACCATGCCGGGCAACCGGTTGTCGCCCGGCGCCCCGTGCGGCTCGACGCCGATCCGCTCGGGTCGGATCATCGCCTTCAGCTTGCCGCGCGCGTCCGTTTCCCCTTGCTCGGCGAGGAACGTGCGGTCGCCGAGCCGGAGCACGCAGCGGCTGTGCTCCTCTCCGACGGCATCGACCTCGAGAAGGTTCGAGACTCCCAGGAAGTCCGCAACGAACATCGTCCTCGGCTCCTCGTACACCTCTCGCGGAGAACCGGCCTGCTCGACCCGGCCGTCGCGCATGACGGCGACGCGGTCACTCATCGTCAGCGCTTCCTCCTGGTCGTGCGTGACGAACACGAACGTGACGCCGATGTCCCGCTGGAGCGCCTTCAGCTCCACCTGGAGATCCCGGCGCAGCCGCGCGTCGAGCGCGCCGAGCGGCTCGTCGAGCAGGAGCACCCGGGGGGCCAGGACGAGCGCGCGCGCCAGCGCGACTCGCTGCTGCTGCCCCCCCGAGAGCTGCGACGCTTTGCGCCGTTCGAACCCGGCGAGCTGGACGAGCTCGAGCACCTCTTTCACCTGCAGCCGCTGCTCCTGCTTCGTGAGGCGTCGATACTTCAGCCCGAACGCGACGTTGCCGGCGACGTCCAGGTGCGGGAACAGCGCATAGCTCTGGAACACCGTGTTCACGTTGCGCCTGTGCGCAGGAACCTGTGCAACGTCGGTCTCGTCCAGCAGGATCCGGCCCGCTGTCGGACGCTCGAAGCCGGCGATCATCCGGAGTGTTGTCGTCTTCCCGCAGCCCGAGGGTCCGAGCATGGTGAAGAACTCCCCCGGCGGCATCTGCACGTCGATCCCATCCACGGCGACGACGTCGCCGAACTTCTTCGTCAACTCCTCGAGCCGGACTTCACCCTGCACGGCTCAGACCTCCAGCGCCGCAACGGCAGTGGCGTCGCGGCCGCCGGCAAAGCGGCGGTAGACGAGGAAAGCCAGCGCAAGCGTCGCCAGCGTGATGAGCAACGCGACCGTGGCGATGGCGTTGAGCGCGGGAGTCGGGGCACCACGTGCGCTCGAGTACAGGAGCATCGACACCGTCGTAGTGCTGGCGTCGCTAGAGAGGTACTGGGTCACGACGAAGTCGTCGATCGAAAGCGCAAACGTGATTGCCGCGCTGGCGATGATCGCGGGGGCGAGGAGGGGCAGCAGGACGCGGAACAGCTGATCCCGCGGCGGCGCGCCCAGGTCGGCCGCCGCCTCTTCGTACTCGCGCCCGATCGACACGAGCCGGGCGCGCACCATCACGACCACGTAAGAGAGCGTGAACGTCACCTGTCCGATCACCTGCGCCTCCGTCCCAAGACCGATTCCAGGGAAGACGCGCAAGAACAGCAGCAGGAGCGCAACACCCATCACGATCTCCGGCGTGACCAGCGGGAACAGCATCAGCGTGTTGACCGTTCCACCGCCTCGGCCCCGCCAGCGCTGCAGCCCGAGCGCCAGGGAGACGCCGAGGGGCGTCGCCAACGCGACGCAGATTGCAGCCAGGAGGAGCGTGTGCTTGAGCGCTCCCTGCAGCGCCGGATCGTGGAACACGCTGCCGACCGAGCCGGTGAACCACTTGAACGAGAAGCCCTGCCAGGTCGTCCGCGACCGTCCGTTGTTGAAAGCGAACAGGATTGCGATCGCGACGGGGGTGACGGACCAGAGGATGTAGAGAACAGTCATGAGCCCAAGCACCCGGGGCCGCCCCCACGGATTGCGGAGCCAGCTCATTCGGCCGCCTCCGCGCCGGCGCGGCGAGTCGTGCGCAGGTAGTAGAACATCAGCCCGAGCAGCACGAGCGCGAGCAGCAATGTCAGTACGGCGCCGCTCACCTTTTCCGAACCTTGCCGCGTGAACTGGTCGATCTGGTTGCCGATCATGTTCGTACTGGTGGACGCGGACACGAGGTCAGGCGTGTAGTAGTCGCCGAACATCGGTAGCGCGACGAGCACGGTGCCGGCGAGAATCCCCGGCACCGACAGCGGCAGCGTCACGCGCCTGAACGCGCTGAACCTACTGGCGCCGAGGTCGCGGGCTGCTTCGATCTGGCGCTCGTCGATCCGGTCGAGCGCCGCGTAGAGAGGCAAGATCAAGAACGGGATGTAGCCGTAGACGAGTGCGAGGACTACGGTCGAGGACTGCCCGTCGAGCCAGCCGCCCCGGCTGGAAAGTAGGCCAAGGGCGAGGAAGACGCGCTCGATGCCGAGGTCGTGCAGCACTCGCGTGCCCCAGCCGTCGGCCGAGAGCAGGTTGATCCAGGCGAGCATGCGCATCAGGTAGTTGATCCAGAACGGCAGGATGAGCCCGAGCAGCACGAGCCCCCGCCACTTCCCCGCGTGGCGGGCGGCGAAGTAGGCGACGGGGTAGCCGATCAGCAATGACAGCCCAAGCGCGAGGGCGACGAACGCCACCGTCCGTACGAAAACCGTCAGGAACTGGCCTCCGTGCCAGATGTTGCTGAGAACGGAGCCGAGATAGCCGACGTTCCAGTCGAGGGGATTCCAGAAGGGAACGGGTTGCGACAGGGTGTCCTGATTCCCGAGCGCCACGGACACCACGGCGTAGAACGAGACGAGAAAGAAGACCGAGAGCCAAGCGACGCCTGGGAGAGCCACCAGCCGCCAGGTCCAGCGCGAGCTCATCCGCTAACCCGCCTTGAACTTCGACCAGGCATCGTCCCAGAGGCGCTCGCCCCCGACGCTGAGCTGGAGCAGCTCCTGGTTGGCGGCGAACTGGTCGGGCCGGACGACCGCGTCGGTGAGACTCTTCGGGATGAGCCCTTTCTTGATCAGCGCCTTGGCGTCGATCGCGTTCTGCGGCGGCGTGTAGCCGACGAAGTTGACCATGTTGTCGTAGGCGTTCTTTTGGTCGAGCAGGTGCTCGAGGAAGTGATGTGCCAGGACGGGGCTCTTGGACGAGCGGCCGATGCAGAGGAAGTCGTTCTGCACCACGCCGTTGCGCGGCGGCCCCCAGAAGGACAGAACGTCCGGTTTAACGCCCTTCGGCATGTAGTAGAACGCGCCGCTCAGCAGATCGCCCGACCACGAATGGTGGAGCACCGTCTTCCCTTCCGGGAGCGTCTGGTAGTCGGTGATGGTCACCTTGATGTTGCAGATGCGGCTCAGCTGCGAGAGCTGCTGGCCGGCCGTGGCGACGACCACCGGGTCCTCGGTGTTCAGATCCGGCCGCACGCCGTTGCGCATTGCGATCCGTTGCATCGGCATGCTCAGGGCGTCGCGCTTGTCGTCGAGCAGGCCGACGCGGCCGCGGTACGCCTGCGAATGCCAGAAGATGTCCCACGGCACGTCCATCGCCGCGATGTCTTCGCGGACCTTGTCGTTGCGCCAGCCGATTCCGTCTAGCCAGACGACATACGGAACCGTGTAGCGACTGCCGCGGTCGTAGAACGGATCCTGCAGCTCGGGCCAGATGTTCTTGGACAGGTTCGACAGATACGAATGGTTGAGCGGCTGGAGGACCCTCTGCGCGATGAGGTTGACGATGTTGGACGCCGACAGACCGATGATGACGTCGAACGCAACAGCGCCCGAAGCGAGCTTCGCGATCGCTTCGTCGGCCGAGTTGTACGTGGCGATCTGGACCGAGGTGTGGAACTTCTTCTCGAAGCGCTTCACGACGATCGGATCGACGTAGTCCGCGTAGTTGTAGAGGCGAAGTGGGCCACGCTCGGCCGGCCGGCCGTCGAGTATCGGCTTGTTCTGGTCCGTGATCGCCCAGGTGACCGCATTGTCAGGTCGCGGCAGCGGCAACCCCCCAGGGCCGGTCGGCTTCGCCACGACCAGCTGAGCGGCCGCGCCGGACGGGCCTCCTCCGCCGGCGCCGATCGGTGTCGTCGTGTTCTCGCAGCCCGCGACCAGCCCGGCCCCGGTCAAGCCGACCGCCGTGCCGGCCGCCCTATGCAGCAGCTGGCGGCGGGTGAATCCGGGTCGATCCCTGGGGTGGCCCATTGCCCGCCGACGATTGAATCCCTGTACTGGCTCTCAAGTCAAGGCGGAGGCGACCGCACTAGGATCGCCACGCGTGCACGAAAAGCAGGTCGAGATCCGGTGGACCGACGTCGACGCCTACCGGCACGTCAACAACGCGGTCTATCTGACCTATCTCGAGGAGTGTCGCGACGAATGGCTCGACCGTGCACTCGATGACGGTGAGAACGCGTGGGACTTCGTCATCGCTCGAGTGGCGATCGACTTCCGGCGCGAGCTCCGTCTCGAGGACGACAGCGTCGTCGTCCGGTGCCGACTCGAGCGGATCGGAACCTCGAGTGTCACGACACGAGAGGAGATCCGCACGGCCGCGGACGAGCTCGCGGCCGAGGCGGAAGCCGTGCTCGTCGCCCGGGACCCGGCGACTGGAGATTCGCGACCGCTCCGGCCGGACGAGCGGTCCGCACTCGAGCGGACGTAACGATGTCTGCCCTCGAGCACCTCTTCACGCCGCTGACGCTCGGGCCGGTTGAGCTGACCAACAGGATCGTTTCGACGGCACATCAGACGACGCTCGTCGACGACCACCTGCCTAGCGACGACTTCGTCGCCTACCACGAGGCCCGAGCGCGGGGCGGCGTCGGCCTGATCGTGCTCGAAGCGACCGCCGTTCACCCGTCAGGGCTTCTGACCTCGCACACGCTCGGTGGGTATCTGCCGGAGGTGGTCGCCGGCTACCGTCGGGTCGCGGCGGCCGTGCACTCGACCGGCACCCGCCTGTTCGTGCAACTGCTGCATGGAGGCCGGGAGCAGATCGCCACGCCTCCGCGTTCGCCTGCGCTGGCTCCGTCGGCCGTTCCGAGCCCACGCTTCCGCGTCGAGCCGCGCGCAGCGCGCGGCGAAGAGATCGACGAGATCGTCGCCGGCTACGCGCGTTCGGCGGAGCTTGCGGCCGAGGGCGGTCTGGACGGGATCGAGATCTCCGCCGCCCACCGTTACCTCATCGAGCAGTTCTTCGATCGGGCGCTCAACCGTCGCGAGGACGTTTGGCGTGACGGCGGCCGCTTTCTGCGCGAGGTGCTGCGCGCCGTTCGGCGGGCCGCACCCGGGCTCTGTCTCGGTGTCCGCGTGTCGGCCGATTCGGATCGCGGGGCAGCGATCGCTGACGTGGCAGCCGAGGAAGGAGTGGATTATCTGTCGCTCGCCCTCGGAGAATCGTCGACGTACCTGGGCTCGGTGGGAATCGTCCCGCCGCCCCCGCGCACGCACGCGATGATTGCCGAACGCGCCCGGGACTTCGCGATCGGCCTGCCGTCGATCGTCACGTCGCGAATCGTCGACGTTGAAGCAGCGGATCGCCTGATCGGCGCCGGCATCGCGGCGGCTGTAGGTATGACGCGCGCGCTGATTGCGGATCCCGATCTTCCGGCCAGGGCACGTGAGGCAGAGCGGGAGATCGTCAAGTGCATCGGCTGTAACGCGTGCATCGCGCACTACCACGCAGGAACGGCGATCGCGTGCGCGATCAATCCGCGCACCGGGCGAGAGCGGACGCTCGCGCGCACGCCGTCGGCGTCGCGATCGTTGAGGGTTGCCGTCGTGGGCGGTGGGCCCGCGGGCATTGCCGCCGCGGTCGATGCGGCGAGGGCCGGCCACGAGGTCGTGCTCCTGGAGCGTTCCGCGCGACTCGGCGGCCAGATCGCGCTGGCCGGTGCGGCGCCGGGAAACGCGGCTCTCGCGGACGCGTTCCTGGACAACGCGAGGCGGCACCTGAGCGCGGTGAACGTGGTGGTGAGACTCGAGACAGTCGCTGACGCCGACGCGGTGCGTGACGCGGACGCGGTGGTGGTCGCAACCGGAGCCCGGCCGTATCGCGACGAGAGTGTCCCGCTCTACGGCGTCGAGGTCTTGCACGCATGGGACGTGCTCGATGGCAGAACGCCGGGAGGCGACAGCGTCGTGGTGGCGGACTGGGGCGGCGACCCGGGTGGGCTCGACGCAGCCGAGTTGCTCGCGGCCGCGGGGAAGGACGTGACCCTCGCCGTTTCCTCCGTCGCGGTCGGCGAGCTCGTCCATCAGTACCGACGGAACCTCTATCTGCGCCGGCTCTACCGCGCGGGAGTCACTCTGGCGCAGCATCTGGTGCTCGAATCGGCGAGCGACGGTGCTGTTCGTCTGCGCAACGTGTTCGCCCCGGAGCTGGTGACGACCGTTCCGGCGGATGCCGTCGTGATCGCGTCCGGCAGGGTGCCCGAGGACGCGCTTGCTCCGAAGCTCCGTGCCGAGGGGATCGTCGTCGCGGAGGCAGGTGACTGCCTGGCGCCCAGGTCGCTCGAGGAAGCGGTGCTCGAGGGCACCCTCGCGTCGCGGCGCGTGCTGGCGTAGGCTCCGCGCCAATCCTGACCAGACGGTCAGGCAGCTCAGGAGGTCACGTGATCGTTCCCGAACTCCCTGTAGAGATCCGCGAACTGAAGGAGCGCGTCGCACGGTTCGTCGAGCAAGAGGTCTACCCGCTGGAGGAGCGGATCGTCGAGGCGGGCTCGATCGACCCGCAAGATGTCGACCGCGTGCGGAGGCAGGCGCGCGAGGCCGGCTTCGCGATGCTCAACATGCCGCTCGAGCACGGCGGTATCGGCCTGTCCATGCTGGGCCAGGTCGCAATCGAGGAGGAGTCCGGCAAGGCGACCAACGGGCTCGGGTTTGCGGTCGTCGACCGTGGCCCGCGTGAGCTACTCGAGATCACGACACCCGAGCAGGCCGAACGGTTCGTCGCACCGGTCGTTCGCGGCGAATACCGGGAGGCCTGGGCGCTGACGGAGCCGGGCGCCGGGTCAGATCTGTCGGGGCTGCAGGCGACCGCCGTTCGCGACGGCGATGAGTGGGTCCTCAACGGCGAGAAGTGGTTCGTCACGAGCGAGGGAGACCCCGGCGTCTACATCGTTGCGGCCCTCGTCGACGGCGAGCAGACGCTGTTTCTCGTCGAGCCCGACGCGCCCGGGCTCGAGATCAAGCGCACACCCCGATTTCTCCACGATCCCTATCTCGACCACCACCCCGAGGTCGTCCTGCGGGACTGCAGGGTGCCCAAGTCGAACCGCATCCCGGCAAGCGGCGACGCAGGTGCCAAAGAATGGATCCTCGCCGAGCGACTGTTCATCGCAGCCCGCTGCTGCGGCGCGGCCGAGCGCCTGCTCGACGTCGCGAGCTCCTGGGCGAAGGAGCGCGAGGCGTTCGGGTCGCGTATCGCCGACTATCAAGGCGTTTCGTTCCCGCTCGCGGACTCGTTGACCGAGCTGCTTGCGGCACGGCTGCTCACGTACCACGCGGCGCATGCGTTCGACATGCTCGAGAATCGCAAGATCGTCCATGGCAAGGTCTCGATGGCGAAGCTCTATGCCTCGGAGATGGCAGGGCGGGTCGCCGATCGTGCGCTGCAGGTGATGGGCGGTCGCGGCTACCTGGTGGAAAATCCAGCCGCGCGCTTCTTCCGCGAGCTCCGAGTCGACCGCATCTGGGAGGGAACGAGCGAGATCCAGCGCGTGATCATCGCGGGCGGGTTGTTCAAGCGCGGTGCCGCGCCTTACCTCGGCTGGGAATAGACGATGCGAGCGTCGAGCGCCACGGCGCCGGCCGGCGTTACCAACAGAGGATTCACTTCGAGCTCGTCGACCTCGGGATGCTCTGCGGCGAGCCGAGACAACGCCGCAGCCGCCTCTGCGGCCGCCCGAACGGCGAGTGCCGCTCGACCGCGTGTTCCGGTCAGCAGCGGCGAGCCCTGGAGACCAAGCAGCAGCGACTCGATCTCGTCGGGACCTGCGGGGGCGAGCGCGACGGCCGTGTCCCGCATCACCTCGGTGAAGATTCCGCCGAGGCCGACGAGCAGCACGGGCCCGAAGCGGGCGTCGCGGCGACAGCCGACGATCAGCTCGACAGAGCCCGGCGCTGACACCATCCGCTCGACGGCGAACCCGACGGGGCTCAGGCGCCGCATCATCTCGGCCGCGGCTTCGGCGAGGGCGGCCTCGTCCGCGAGACCCACGGCCACGCCGCCGGCGTCCGATTTGTGCATCCGGCCGAGGGCTTTCAACACGACCGGATAGCCGAGCTCTGCCGCCGCTGCGAGCGTTTCCCCGGGTGTGGCGGCCGGCCGTGCAGCCGCGAACGCGAGACCGCACGAGGCGAGCAGCGCCCGCGCACCGAAGTAGTCGTCGGCGGTCGCGGCGGCCGCCGGTTCCGGCAAGTCGGGCACGCCAGTAGGGCGCCGCAACTCGTGGTCCGCGACCCGCGCGAGCGCGTGCAGCGCTCCCTCGATGTCGCGGAAG
>CATPAS010000281.1 GCA_955652075.1 uncultured Gaiellaceae bacterium
AGCAAGAGCTCGACCGTCTCGACGCGCGCGCCAGAATTTCCCTTCGCCAAAGCGTTCGCGCGCAGCAGCATCGCAGCGCGAACGATCTCGTCCGGATACGGATCTCCGACCCCGCAGGCATGACTCCGCAGCAGCCGCAGCTGCAGCTCCTCCGTCTGCTCCTCGGGAATCGACTGCGAGACGAACCGCCCGAAGCCGGTGTTGATCCCGTAGGTGTGCTCGCGCGTCCCGTGTGCGACCCGTTCGACGAGCGCCCGGGCAGCGCGCATCTTGGTGCGCGACTCATCCGACAGCGCGGCGTCGGCAGCGGTGAAGGCGACCGCCCAGACGTCGTCGATCCGGAGATCCTCTCCGGTCAGGCGGATCGCGGTCGCCTGAGCCATCGCGCGGCCAGTCTAGCTCCGGGCCGGGGAGACTCACGCCCCGCGGTCGAGCAGGCGGAGCTCCAGCACATGCGAGGGGCCGAAACCGTCGATGCGGAGCATCGCGCCTGCCGCCGCCGCCGCGGCCCCGGCGGGCATGAGCCCGACGAGCTCGGCGCCCGCGACCTCGACGCCGCGGGCACGCGCCTCCTCCTCGACCCGATGGACGATCTCGTGCAGCGCGGCGGCCTCGTAGTCCTCGACGTTCATGCTGACCTGCGCACGACCGGCTCTCGGCAAGAACAGCCCGAGCGCGCGCACACCCGGGAACCCGCCGCCCTTTTCGCGCACCACTGCAGCGATCGCGCGGGCGACTTCGAAGTCGTCAGTAGCGAGGTTCACGTTGAACGCGATCAGCGGCCGGCGCGCACCGATGATGACGCCACCCGCGCGCTCGTCCAGCTGTGCCGGTCCGTAGTCCGGGCGAACCTCGCCCGCGTCGATGCGGCGCTGCAGTTCCTCCGGACCCCCCCGCCGGTAGAACGCAGGGCCTCGCCCGGGCGCGGACTCGCCGTACAGGAACACCGGCAGCCGGAGCTCGGCGCCGACCCGGTCCGCAAGCCGGAGCGCGCAATCCCGCGCCCGCTCGCGGTCTCTCGGATCGAGCGCCACGACCGGAACGACGTCCGCGGCGCCGATCCGGGGATGAGCGCCCTCGTGACTGCGCAGGTCGATCCGTTCGCGCGCGCAGGCGATTCCCCCCAGGAGGGCCTCGACGAGCGAGGTGTCGTCGCCGACGAGCGTGAAGACCGACCGGTTGTGATCCGCGTCGGAATGAACGTCGAGCACGTCGGCGTGCGCGGACAGGGCGGATCGCAACGCCTCGATCGTCCCGGCGTCACGTCCTTCCGAGAAGTTCGGCACCGATTCGAGCGGCAGCTCCACCGCGCGTACTCTACGAAGGCGTGAAGGCGTACTACGATCGGCGTGCGCCCGAGTACGACGACTGGTGGCTGGGTCAGGGCTTGCACGCAGACAGGGAGCGACCCGGTTGGGAAGATGAGCTTCGCCTGCTCGAGAGTGTCATTCGTGATCTTCCACCCGTGCGGACGCTGGACATCGCTTGTGGCACGGGCTTCCTGACCAGGCATCTCCGTGGAGACGTCGTCGGCCTCGACGCGAGCGGGCGCATGCTCGAGGTCGCGCGGGCGCAGGCTCCGCAGGTCCGCTTCGAGCGGGGAGATGCGCTCTCCCTGCCGTTCGAAGACGGCGCGTTCGATCGGGTGTTCACGAGTTACTTCTACTGTCATCTCGAGGACGAGGAGCGAGTGCGCTTCCTGGCCGAAGCACGGCGCGTCGCACCCGAACTGGTCGTGGTCGCGTCGATCCGGGGAGAAGGTGACGCCTGCGAGCGCTGGGAGGAGCGACGGCTCAAGGACGATTCCCGGTGGAACGTCTACAAGCTCGTGTTCGAAGGGCCCGATTTGGCCGCCGAGCTCGGGGGCGAGATCGTGTTCAAGGGTCGCTGGTTCGTCGCCGTGCGAGCTTGACGCGCCGGCGCTCGTTCTACCGCTCGCTCGCCTCGCTGCAGCGTGACCTGCGTGTTTGCCGCGCCTGCATCGAGGCCGGCTATCACCTCGAGTCCTTGCCCGTTCACAACGAGCACATGGGTCAACGCGCTTACATGTACGGCCAGGCGCCCGGCGTCGTCGAAGGAGAGGAAAGGAGGCCGTGGCGCGGGCGCGCAGGCAAGACCCTCCGGCGCTGGCTCGAGTTGGAGGAGGACGAGTTCTACAAGACCTTCTACTGCGCGTCCGTGACACGGTGCTATCCCGGCCGTGCCTCGTCTGGTCGCGGCGACCGCACGCCGGCTCCGCGCGAGCAAGAGCTCTGCTCGTTCTGGACGGACCGGGAGCTCGAGCTGCTGAGACCGCAGCTGATCGTGCCCGTGGGTGGACTCGCCATCCGCCGCCTGCTCGGCAGCTCGAGTCTCGCCGAATGCATCGGCCGCCGCTACGAGCTCGACGGTGCGGCGGTCGTTCCTCTGCCCCACCCTTCCGGCGCAAGCAGCTGGCTCAACTCGCCCGCGAACCGCGAGCTCACCGCACAGGCCGCCGCGCTCGTGCGCGAGGAACTCGGTCGTCTGTGAGGACAACGCCCGCCGCTAGATTTCCGGGGTGAAGGAGCAGAGCGGAACGCCGTACCGGGTGACATTTGCCCGCCTGCTCGGCTTCCTGCGTCCCTACCAGACCTCGCTCGTCGTCTCGACGCTCCTTGCGATCGCCTCGCAGGGCGCGCAGATCGCACTCGTGTGGGTCACCGCACATGCGATCGACGATGCGATCACGCCACACGACGCGGGCAAGCTCTGGGTCTTCGTCTGGGTCATGGTCGGCCTCGGCGTGCTGCGCGCGGTATTCATGGGCGCACGGAGGTTGATTTCGGGCAAGCAGGCGCTCGCAGTCGAGATGGACCTGCGCCAGGGGCTCTACCGGCACCTCGTGCGCCTCTCGTTCGGGTTCTACGACCGCCATCAGACCGGCCAGCTGATGTCGCGGGCGACCGTCGACCTGCAGGGAGTGCGCTTCTTCCTCGGCTACGGGCTCATCTTCTTCTTCCAGAACGTCCTGACCGTGCTGTCGGTCACCGTCGTCCTCTTCTTCTTCCAGTGGAAGCTGGCGCTGATCGCCCTCGCGACCACGCCGGTTTTGGTCGTGCTCGCTTACCGGTACAGCCACGTCGCCCACCCGACGCTGCGCGACGTGCAGCAGAAGCTCGCCGACGTCGCCACCGTTGCCGAGGAGAACATCGTCGGCGTCCACGTGGTGAAGTCGTTCGC
>CATPAS010000282.1 GCA_955652075.1 uncultured Gaiellaceae bacterium
AGCCAGACGTCGGTTCCGCCTCCCGGCGCGTTCGCTGCGCGTGCTTGCCACTCGTGGGCTTCGGCGATCGTCTCGACGATCGCCAGGCCGAGACCGCTGCCGTCGGCAGTCGTCTTCTGGGCCCGGCTGAACCGCTCGAAGGCATGGTGGAGGAAGTCGGGCGGAAAACCCGTGCCCTCGTCCAGCACGTGCAGCTCCGCGGAGCCGTTGCGCTGCTCGGCCGTGAGCGTGACGCGGCCGGCGCCGTGAGTGAATGCGTTGTCGACCATGTTGGCGAGCGCCTGCTCCAGGAGCGAACGGTCCGCCGAGACTACGAGCGGATCGTCCGCGCTCACCGCCAGATCCCGTCGCTCTGAGTCCGCACGAGACTGGAAGCGCCCCGCGACCGTCTCGAGAACGTCGGCGATGTCGACGGGCTCACGACGCAACGGCACGCGTCCCTGCTCCGCCCGGGCGAGCAGCAGCAGGTCGTCCGCGATCCGAGAAAGACGCTCCGTATCCTCGGCCGCACCGCGAATCGCCGCCTCGAGCTCTTCGGTCGAGCGCGATCGCCTGAGCGCCAGCTCCAGCTGGGTCTTCAGGAGAGCGAGCGGCGTCCTCAGCTCGTGGCTCGCATCCGCGACGAAACGCCGCTCGCGGGCAAGACCGTCGCCGATGCGCGACAACATCTCGTTCAGCGTCTCTCCGAGCCGCGACACCTCGTCACCGCCCGGCGGGACGGGCAGTCGGTCGTCGAGCGACGAAGCCGAGATGTCGGCGGCTCGTCTGCGCATCGCTTCGATCGGGCGCAAGGCCGCGCCGGCGAGCCCGTAGCCGGCGAGTGAGGCGAGGATCAGTGCCAGCGGGCCGCCGATGAGGAAGGCGTTGCGCAGGCTGAGAAGCGCTTCAGCCCTGTTTGCTCGCGTTGCACCGACCACCAGCACCAGGCGGCTCTGCCCCCGTTGGACGGGCAGCGCCAGCATGCGCGCCGCCTCGTCGAGCCCGGAGACCGAGCTCCGGTCGAGGAAGACGGGACCGCGAAGTGCGCGTGCGAGCTCATGGGGAGAAAGAAGCGGGTTGCGCCCAACGGGGTTCGTCACGTCGACGACGGAGCCGCTCACGTTCAGGAGCTCCGCGAAGGTCTCACCGTGCTCGATGAGCGTGCCGTGAGTGGACTTGAGCGAGGCGTCGCGGAGCACGAGCGCGGAGACGTCCTGCGCGCGCGACCGCAGCTGTTCGTCGAGCGCGTTGTCGAGATTGTTCGAGACGCGGGCGTAGACGAGCCAGCCCGCAAGCAGGAGCACGACGGCCATCGTCAACGCGAAGACGAGCGTCAGCCTCAGCCTGATCGGCAGCCGGTTCACTCTTCATCCTCGCGCAGCCGATAGCCCACGCCGCGCACGGTTTCGATGGAATGGGTCCCGAACGGGCGATCCACCTTCTCGCGGATGTAGCGAACGTAGACGTCGATGACATTCGAGCGGTTCTCGTACGCGAAGTCCCAGGCGTGCTCGAGCAACTGCAGCCGGGAGAGAACCTGTCCAGGGCGGCGCATGAACGCCTCCAACAGTGCGAACTCCTTGGGGGAGAGACTGATCTCTGTCTGACTGCGCCAGGCTCGGCGTGCTGCGGGATCGAGGCGGAGCGTCCCGACGATCAGCTCGGTCGGGCGCTCTCCGCCTCCGCGCCTGACGAGGGCACGCAGTCGCGCAAGGAGCTCGGCGAACGAGAACGGCTTCGTCAGGTAGTCGTCGGCGCCGACGTCGAGCCCGGCAACGCGATCATCGACGCCGTCCCGTGCCGTCAGCATGAGGACCGGCGCCCACACGCCCGCGTTGCGAAGCTGCCGGCACGTCTCGAAGCCGGTCAACCCCGGGAGCATGACGTCGAGCACGATCGCCTCGTAGGGATGCGACTGCGCCATCCACACAGCGTCCTCGCCCGTGGGGGCGACGTCCGCAGCGTGGCCCTCCTCGACCAGGCCCCGGCGGAGGAGGCTGGCCATCTTCAGTTCGTCCTCGACGATCAAGACACGCATGGTTTGCATTGTGCCCGCCGAGGATGAGAGTCGGATGAGAAGACCTGGCAAAACTCTCATGTCCCGCTCAGACTCACGAGGCTACGTTGGGGCTCATGGCCTCCAGGACCAAGCCGTCTGGACGAGTGGCAGCCCGCGCCGGGCTCGCGCTTGTTCTCGGCCTCCTGGTCGCAGCCTGCGGTAGCTCGAAGACTGCGGCGCCGGCCACGCCGACCACTTCCCCAGCCGCGCCGACAAACACTGCGCCCACCGCGACCGCGGGGCAGTCTCCGAACGCCTTGACGGGCGAGGCGAAGGCCGCAGCGACCGGAGACATTCCGGACAACCAGGTCTATGTCCTCTTCAGCGACGCCCGAGCCGGTTACTCGATCAAGTACCCGGAGGGCTGGGCGCAGAACGGGTCCGGCAACCGCGTCACGTTCTTCGACAAGAACAATCTGGTGCGCACCGTCATCCAGCCTGGGGGCGAGCCAACCCTCGCGCAGGTGTCTGCGGATCTGAAAGCCCTGAAGGCGTCAACCCCGTCTCTTCGCTTCCAGCCGCCGCAGCGCCTTCGGATCAGCGGTCGGCCGGCGATCAAGGTCGTGTACTCGACGCAGAGCGCTCCGAATCCCGTCACGAACAAGCGCGTCCAGCTCAATGTCGATCGCTACTACCTTGCGCACGGAGGCAAGCGCGCGATCGTGGATCTCGGCTCGCCGGTGGGTGTCGACAACGTCGACGGCTACCGACTCATGGTCCAGAGCTTCAAGTGGAAGTAACCAGCCTCTATCGCGAACCGCCGCGCGAGCAAGAGCGAGCCATTGCGGCGGTCGAGTTTCTGGACGTCTTCAGGATCTACCGCTCGGGCCCGGCGGAAACGGTTGCGCTGCGCGGATTGGATCTGCGGATCGAGGCGGGCGAGTTCGTCGCGATCCTCGGCCCTTCCGGCTCGGGCAAGAGCACGTTCCTGTCCCTCGCCGCTGGACTCGAGCAGCCCTCGGCCGGTGAAGTGCGCGTCTTCGGGCAGCCGCTGAACCGCCTCGACGAAGCCGGGCTCGCGGCGTTCCGGGCGCGCCGGATCGCGATCATCTTTCAGAGCGACAACCTGTTGCCGCTGCTGACGGCGCGCGAAAACGTCGCGACGGCAGTCCGGCTGGGTGGCAGGTCGAACGCGCGGGCGCTCGCAACGTCGGCGCTCGAG
>CATPAS010000283.1 GCA_955652075.1 uncultured Gaiellaceae bacterium
ACACAGACGCTTGCCACAAAGAAAGAGGGAGGCCAACAGGCCTCCCTCTCGCTCGTGTCACTTGGAGCTGCTTGCTAGCCCCGTCCGCGGCTGCCGCCGCCACGACCGCCGCGGCGATCGTCACGACGGGGGCGCTCCTCCTCCGGAGGCCGCGGCGGCGCATCCTTCGCCCGCTCGATCAGCTCTTCCGGGCTGACCGTGTTGCCGTTCTCGTGCTTCTGGATCAGCTTCAGGCCGATCCGCCCGCGTGCTTTGTCGACCTCCTGCACGAGCACGTCCAGGATGTCGCCGCGGTTAATCACGTCCTCGATGTGGCCGACCCGGCCGGGACCGACGTTCGAGACGTGCAGCAATCCGTCGGTGCCCTTCTTCAGCTCGACGAACGCGCCGAACTGCGTGGTCTTCACGACCTTCGCGTTCCGGAACTCATCGCCGACCTCGGGCTCCTTCGTCAGCGTCTCGATCGCGGCGATCGCCGACGCCGCCTTCTGGCCGTCGGTCGCGTAGATGAGGATCGTGCCGTCCTCCTCGATGTCGATCTGCACCTCGTGGTCGGACTCGAGCGCGCGAATCGTCTCGCCCCCTTGCCGATCACCATGCCGATCTTCTCGGGATCGATCTTCACGGTCGAGATGCGCGGTGCGTTCTCATTCAGCTCCGTCCGCGATTCCGGGATCGCCTCGAGCATCTTCTCGAGGATGATCTCGCGCGCCCGCTTGGCCTGCTCAAGCGCCGCTTGCATGATCTCCCGCGTCACGCCGGTGATCTTGATGTCCATCTGCAGGCCCGTGATGCCTTCGCGCGTGCCCGCGACCTTGAAGTCCATGTCGCCGAGGTGGCCCTCTGCGCCCTGGATGTCGGTGAGGATGACGTAGTCGTCGCCCTCCTTGACGAGGCCCATTGCGATTCCGGAGACCGGCGCCTTGATCGGCACGCCGGCGTCCATCAGGGCGAGCGTCGACCCGCAGACCGAGCCCATCGACGACGAGCCGTTCGACTCGAGCGTCTCGGAGACGATGCGGATCGTGTAGGGGAACTCGTCCGTGGACGGGATCACCGGCTCGAGCGAGCGCTGCGCCAGTGCACCGTGGCCGATGTCGCGGCGTTTCGGCCCGCGCATGAAGCCCGTCTCCCCGACCGAGTAAGGCGGGAAGTTGTAGTGGTGCATGAAGCGGCGGTCGGTTTCCAGCGACAGGTCGTCGATCCGCTGGCCCTCCTTCGCGGTGCCGAGCGTCAGCAGCGACATGATCTGCGTCTGCCCGCGTGTGAAGAGGCCCGAGCCGTGCACGCGCGGCGAAACGCCGACCTCGCACTCGATCGGGCGGATCTCCTCCGGACTGCGACCGTCGGGCCGGTGCTTGTCCACCGCGATCTTGCGGCGTACGAGCTCCTTGTAGATCGCCTCGGCCGCCTTCTTGACGTAGTTCTTCGTGATCGAGTCCTTCGCGGTCGCCGCCTCACCCTCGCCGACCGACGGGCCAACCGGGAACGGAAGCCGAACCGTGTCGATGATGCGGTCGAAGAGCAGCTGGCGCTTCGCCGACTTCAGCTCTTTGGAGTCCTGCTCTGCGTCGGTCAGCGCACGCAGGTCGCTCTCGAACTGCTCACGCACCGGCTTCAGCACCGACTCGAGCCGAATCTGCTCGAGCACCGCCGCCAGGCTCATCTTGCGCTGCACCTGCCGGAGGACGTCCTCCTCGGTCGAGTCCATGCTCAGCTCGCCCAACGCCTCCTCGACGACCGCGTCTGCCGCTCGGAGGCCTTCGGCACCGATCCGCTCGCGGATCTTGTCGCCGAACTCGCCCTCGACCTCCTCGGTTACGCTCGAATCGAGCCACTTCGCCTTGCCGGCCTGGCGCTGGAGCTCCACCTGCGCCTCGCAGATCTTCTTGATCTCCGAGTGCGCCAAGTCGAGCGCCTCGAGCAGCTTTTCTTCGCCGACCTGGTTTGCGCCTGCCTCGACCATCGTGAGCGCATCGGGCGTTGCCACGACGATCAGGTCGAGCTCCCTGTGCTCCGCCACCTCCGGCAGTGTCGGGTTGACGACGAGCTCGCCGTCGATGATCGCGACCCGCACGGCCCCGACCGGGCCGAGGAACGGCATCGGCGAGAGCATCAGCGCTGCCGAGGCGCCGTTGATGCAGAGGATGTCGTGTGCGGTGATCAGGTCGGCGCTCAGCACCGTGCAGATCACCTGGGTCTCGTTCTTGTAGCCCTTCGGCCAAAGCGGCCGGATCGGCCGGTCGATCATGCGTGCGGTCAGAATCGCCCGCTCCGTCGGACGGCCTTCGCGCTTGAAGAAGCCGCCGGGGATCTTCCCGGCTGCATACATGCGCTCCTCGACGTCGACGGTGAGCGGGAAGAAGTCTGCGCCCTCGCGCGGCTCCATCCGGCCCTGCGCCGTCGCCAGCACCATCGTGTCGCCGGAGCGGACGACGACGGAACCATCCGCCTGCTTCGCCAGCTTGCCGGTTTCGAACGTGATCTCGCGCCCGCCGACCGTCACGCTGACGTCGGCCCGGCGCTCAGTGGCAATTGCCATCGATTGTCCTCCACTCTGCTTTTGCGGGAGAGTGGGGACTCGAGTCAGCGTCGTCAGCGGCGCTCGCTCGAATCTCCACCCTCTCTGGTTACGACGGGACTACCTGCGCAGCCCCAGTTCCTTGATCAGTGCCCGGTACCCCTCCAGGTCGTGCTTCTGGAGATACGTCAGGAAACGCCGTCTCCGGCCGACGAGCTTCAGCAGCCCGCGGCGGGAGTAGTGATCCTTCGGGTGCGCACGCAGGTGCTCCGTCAGATCGTTGATGCGCTTCGTGAGGAGCGCGACCTGCACCTTGGTCGAGCCCGTGTCGGTCTGACTCGCCCCATGCTGCTGGACGATCTCCTGTTTGACTTCCTTCGTAAGGCCCATCTCACCTCCGTATCGTCAGTCCCAGCAATCCGCCGGAAGCAGGCGGAAAGCCGCGGCTGCGGTCGGCGGACAGGGTAGCAACGATGCGGTTATTTCAGCAGGAGCCTGCCGAGGCGCCGTTGCGCGACGAACAGGCCGCAGGCTCCCAGAACGAGCAGATAGGACACGTTCACGAGCTGGGCCCAGCCCACGGTCCCGAGGTTGAGCGCGCGCAGGAGCTCGACGGCGTGGTAGAGCGGCGAGCAGCGGACGACCCACTGGATCGCATTCGGATACGTCGAGATCGGGAAAAAGGTCGCGGAGAAGAGGAACATCGGCAGCTGAACGAGGGCGATCAGTTCGAAGTCCTGCCAGGTGCGCATGAACGTCGTCGCTGCCACGCCCGCGCCGGCGAATGCGAATCCGATCACCACCGCGCCCGGCAACGCGAGCACCCCCCAGGCCGATTCGATCAGGCCGAGTGCCCCGGCTACGGCCATGAACGAGATCGCGTAGAGGAAACCGCGGAAGAGCGCCCAGGCGGTCTCGCCGACCGCCACGTCCGCCGGCCCGATGGGCGTCGAGAGCACGGCGTCGTACGTCTTCGCGTACTTCAGCTTCCAGAACACGTTCGTCGAGTCGTAGATCGCGCCGTTCATGGCCGCGGAGGCCAGCAGCGCCGGCGCGACGAAGCTCGCATAGTTGATCAGTCGTCCATCGGGCCCCGGCACCTTGCCGACGAAATGCCCCAGCCCGATCCCCAGCGAAAAGAGGTAGAAGAGCGGCTCGAAGACGCCCGAGAAGATGACCATCCACGAGCGGCGGTACACCATCAGGTTGCGCTCGAAGAGCAGGCGGCCCCTGCTCCCGGCAAACGCCGCGGTGCTCACTTGAGGAGCCTCTCCGCATACGTGCGCTCGGCCCACATGAGACCGACCACCACGAAGAGCAGGAGATAGGCCGTGTGTCCGAGTGCCTGCAGCACATGCACGTGGCCGAGCGTGAACATGCGGCAGAGCTCGACCCCGTGCCAGAGCGGCGTGGCGTAGGCGAGCCATTCGAGAGGTAGAGGCAGGCGCGAAACCGGGAAGAACGTTCCCGAGAAGAGAAACATCGGGACGACCACGAAGCGGTTGACCGGCACGAACGCCGCGTCGCTGTCCCGCGTTGCTGCGTACGCCGCGAACGGGGTCGTGAAGGCCGCGCCGAGCAGCACCGCTGCCGGCAGCGCCAGGATGCCGAGCGGTGAGTTGACTCCGCCGAAGGCCGCGATCACCGCGAGGTACACCGCGCTGGTCGACGCCACGCGCGCGGTCATCCAGAGCTGATGGCCGAGCACGATGTCCCGCGTTCCGAGTGGGGTTGCGAGCATCGCGAAGTACGACCGCGTCCACTTGATCGATCCCATCACCGGCCACGAGGCTTCACCAGAGGCGATGGTCATCGCCGTCGCGGCGAGCATGCCGGGCGCAACGAAGTCGATGTACGGAACGCCGAGTGAGCTGCCCGCGGACTTGTTCACGAGCGTTCCCAGCCCGACACCCAGCGCGCCGAGATAGAAGACGGGGTTGACCACGCTCGTGATCGCCGTGCCGCGCCAGACGCGCCGATACTGCAT
>CATPAS010000284.1 GCA_955652075.1 uncultured Gaiellaceae bacterium
CCGCGGACTCGTCCCGTAAATATCGGCGCAGTTCCTGGATCGTCGTCTTGGAGTCGGCGAGGTTCCAGAGGACGAGGCGAAGGATCATGCTGCCTGTGGCAGCTTCGCGATCAACGCCTTGACGCTCCGCAGGATGTCGGCTTCTTCGTGGCCGAAGTCGTCCAGGTACGAGTGCAGCGCGGCATGCAAGAGCCTGAGCTCTTCGTCGGAGAGTTCGATCGTGTGCATTGCGACTCCTAGCCCCAAGAGGGCGGTTCGTACTGACCGTCGAGAGGAGCGCCGAACGTGACGAACTCGAGGCCGTCGGCGCCTGAGACGGATACGCGTGTCGCCGCCGGATCGACGCGAACGAAACGGCCCGGCTGGAGCTCGAGCTCGTCACCGTCGATGCGCATCGTGCCCGAGCCCTTCACGACGAAGTAGACCTCTTCCATGTTCGAATCGCCATGGTCGTGCTCGAGGCCTTCCTGGTTCGGCGGGAAGATGAAGTAGTTGAAGCCGAAAGCCTTCGCGTCGAGCGCGCGGCGGACTCTCCTCACCATGCCGCCCGGACCTTCCGCTTCGAGCTCAGCCACATCGATGACGTGATACGCGGCCACTATTCCTCCTTGTCTCGTTTGTCCAGTCGCTGCGCAAACGCTTGCCGGAGGCGTTCGCCGTCGGCGAGCACCTGCTTGTAACGTGGCCGGCGCGGCGGCAGCTTCACGATCTTCACATCCCGAGGAGGTTCGCCGTACGAATGGTGGTACGCCTCCGACTCCCCGAGCTCACGCAGGCGCTGCTTCGACTTCCTGTTGAACAGCCGCATCACATCCGGAAGATGCCGAACGTCGTCTCGGGGATGGGTGCGTTGAGCGCCGACGAAAGGCCGAGCGCGAGGACGCGCCGTGTGTCCAGCGGGTCGATGATGCCGTCGTCCCACAGTCGCGCCGTCGAGTAGTACGGGCTTCCTTCGCGCTCGTACTTCGTACGGATCTCGTCGGGGTCTGCGTCTCCGACCATGGCGAGCACCGTGGCGGCCTGCTCGCCGCCCATCACCGAGATCCGCGCGTTCGGCCACATCCACAGCTGGCGCGGCTCGAAGGCCCGGCCGCACATCGCATAGTTGCCGGCTCCGAACGAGCCGCCGACGATCACCGTGAACTTCGGCACCCTCGCATTCGCGACGGCCATGACGAGCTTGGCGCCGTCGCGGGCGATGCCGCCGGCCTCGTACTCCTTCCCGACCATGAAGCCGGTGATGTTCTGCAGGAAGACGAGCGGAATGCGCCGCTTTGTCGCGAGCTCGATGAAGTGCGCGCCTTTCTGCGACGACTCGGCGAAAAGGACGCCGTTGTTCGCCAGGATCGCGACCGGGTAGCCTTCGATGTGCGCGAAGCCCGTCACGAGCGTATCGCCGTAAAGAGCCTTGAACTCGTCGAACCGGGAGCCGTCGACGATGCGAGCGATCAGCTCGCGCGCGTCGGTTTGATGGCGGAAGTCCTCCGGGATCAGTCCGTAGAGCTCGGAGGGGTCGGCTGCCGGGGGCTCGGGCTCGGCTTGTACCCAGGGCGGCTCGGGCTTGCGGCCCTGCAGGTTGCGCACGATCTGGCGCGCGAGCGCGAGTGCATGATCGTCGGACATCGCGTGGTAGTCGGCGACGCCGGACTGTCTCGTGTGCACGTCGGCCCCACCGAGCTCCTCGGCAGTCACGTCCTGTCCCGTTGCAGCCTTCACGAGCGGCGGGCCGCCGATGAAGATCGTGCCGGTCCCGCGCACGATGATCGTCTCGTCAGACATGGCCGGCACGTAGGCGCCGCCCGCGGTGCACGATCCCATCACGACGGCGATCTGCGGGATGCCTCGCGCCGACATCTGCGCCTGGTTGAAGAAGATGCGGCCGAAGTGGTCGCGGTCGGGAAAGACCTCGTCCTGCAAGGGCAGGAAGGCGCCCCCCGAGTCGACCAGGTAGATGCACGGAAGGTTGTTCTGCTCGGCCACCTCCTGCGCGCGGAGGTGCTTCTTGACGGTGAGCGGGAAGTACGAGCCGCCCTTGACGGTCGCGTCGTTCGCGACGATGACGCATTCGCGGCCCTCGGCGACGCCGATGCCCGTGACGATGCCGGCGGCGGGCGCCTGGCCGTCGTACAGGTCCCAGGCGGCGAGCGCATTCAGTTCGAGGAACGCGGCGCCGGGATCCACCAGGCGGTCGATGCGCTCCCGGGCGGTGAGCTTCCCGCGCGAACGGTGGCGCTCGGTCGCCTTCTCGCCCCCGCCGCGGGCGATCTCCGCGGTGCGCTCGCGCAACTCGGCGACAAGGCCTTCCATGCGCCGGCGCCGGCGGCTGAACTCTTCCGACTCGCGTTCGACCTGCGAGGTGAGGACGGCCATCGCTTTGAGCCTATCGCGGCGCGGCGCGGCCGGAGACCGCTCGGCGAGCCTTCGGCGCAGAATCGGCACAGACGTGTCGGAGTTCCTCGGATATCGTCGATCGCAGTGGGTGGTGGGTGACAACCCCCACCCGGGTGGGGACGTGCGCGCGCGCGTACTGGATAGAGGTCGGTTCGGGGACAGCGGTCGGTTCGGCGCGAGACAGGGTCCAAGCGTCCGCCCCGGGGCGGCGAGTGCCGGAAGGTCCGAGGTCTAGGCTCCAGACCATGATCGTCGGCCATCTCGACCTGGATGCCTTCTTCGCCGCCGTCGAGGAGCTCGAGGATCCCGCCCTCCGGACGAAACCGCTCGTCGTCGGGGGCGACCCGCACGGCAGGGGCGTCGTCGCGACGGCGAACTACGTTGCGCGGAAGTTCGGCATTCACTCGGCGATGAGCTGCGCCGAGGCGATCAGACGCTGCCCGCAGATAGTCTTCGTGCGCCCTCGCCATTCCCTCTATCGCGAGTACTCGCAGCACGTGTGGGAGACAGTGCGCGGGGTCGTCCCTACTGTGGAGAGGACGGGGCTCGATGAGGGATACCTCGACATCGGCGAGGTCGCGCAGACCTTTCTCGAGGCCCGCAAGGTCGCCGAAGCCGTTCAGACAGCCGTCCGCGCGGCTACGAGCCTCACGTGCGCGCTCGGCGTCTC
>CATPAS010000285.1 GCA_955652075.1 uncultured Gaiellaceae bacterium
ACCCTGTAGTCCTGGCTCGTGCCCATCGAAAGCTCCCTCAGGCCATGCTCTTCGGCGAGTTCTCGTAGGCGCCGAAAGTAGGGACGCGACGCTTCCGGATCGCCGGTCTCCGGGGGCATCGTCATCAGCCCGCGGACGTCACCGTGGAGCTCGAGGAAGCGCGGTAGGTCCTCAGGAACGATCCCGGACTTCGAAGACTCCCCGGCGAGGTTCAGCTCCACGAGAGCCGGAACGGTGAGGCGGCCCGCGGCCGAATCCGAGTCGAGCGAGTGCACGAGCTCGCAGATGCGATTCACGACCTTCACCTTGTTCGACTGCAGATGGCCGATGAAGTGCCAGCGGAACGCGTCGCCGTACTCCGCGTGCTTGCGCTCGAGCTCCTGCGCGCGGTTCTCCCCCACGACCTCCACGCCCGCCTCGACGAGCACCCGCATGTCTTCGAGCGAGACGTACTTCGTCGCTGCGACCACGGTCACGCCGTCGCCGACCTCCGAGCTGATGCGCTCGTAGGTTGCGCGTACGGTCTCAGGCGACGTAGCCGATCACCCCTTGGCGTCCCGTCACCGGTCCGTCGCGCCGATGCGAGAAGAAGCGGTCGGCGCTGCACGCCGTGCAGACATCGAGCCGTTCGACGGCATCGACGCCCGCCTCGCGGAGCACACGCTCCGCGGCGGTCCACAAGTCGAGGTTGCGTCCCTGCAGGACGTCCGGACCAAACCGTGCGCGGTACGCAGCGGCGATTTCCTCGCCGACTTCGTAGCAGCAAGGGCCGATTGCCGGCCCGACGATCGCTGCAATCCGGCCGCGGAGTGCGGCAACGCCCGCCTGCACGATCCCCTCGAGCAGGCCAAGCCGCCCTGCATGGAGGAGCGCAAGCCCTGCGGTGCCGTTGAGACGCGCGAGCGCGATCGGGAGACAGTCGGCGCTGAACGCAAGCATCGGGAGATCGGGCTCGTCGGTCCAGAGACCATCCCCGTCCTTGCTTCGCTCGCCCGCCGCGGCGCGATTGACGGTCGCGGCATGGACCTGCCGGTTCAGTGCAAGGCGCTCAGGCTCGACATCCACCGTCTCACAGAGCCGCCGACGGTTCTCATCAACGTTCCCGGGCTCGTCGCGCGTGCGCCGGCCGAGGTTGAGCGACTCGTACGAACCCTCGCTGACACCACCGAGCCGCGTCGAGAACGCGACCGTGTACGGCCCGGGCGCGTCCCAGCGGATGAGCGGAACGCTCATTGGGCAGCTTCTGCCCAATGAGATAGGGAAAGGGCATCGGGGGAAACCGTGCGGTTTCCCCTTTCTTTCTCCTCAGCGCACGCGGCGATCTCAGCGGCGCGGGTGCCGAGGCGACCCCGAAAGAAGGGACCTCGGGAGGGAAACATGGTTTCCCCCACGGGAGCGAGCCAAAGGCGAGCGACGCTCATGTCAGCTGAGTACGCGCGCGTGCGAGCAGCTGGTCGCGCGTGTTGAGGGCCGGCTCGTCGACGACGGCGTCCAGGAGCGAGTCGAGCGTTCGGCCGAGCACCGGTCCTTCTGCGAAGCCGAGCCCGATCAGGTCCGATCCGTCCACCGCGAGATCCGCGAGCCGGTGGGGCTGGCTGCGCTCCTGTTCGAGCAGGGCACGCAGCCTGGCCGCGGCCGCCAGCTCCTCCTCGGAGATCTTCTTTCCACGGAGATCGGCTTCCTTGTGCGAGACGAGGTCGAACGCGAGCTCGTCGCCGTGCTCGCGGAGGAAGCGACGAGCGAAGAGCTCGTCGACTCCGTCCAGTGGGAAGGCGTGCGCCTGCACGAGGCGGGTGACGTATGTGCGAAGACGCGTCGGATAGCGAAGCCGTCGCATCGCCGCCCCTGCGAGCTTGGCGCCGCGCTCGGCATGCTTGCCGTTCGCCTGCGGCTTGCCGAGGTCGTGGAAGAGGGCAGCGAGCCGCACTGCAAGCGGCGCGCCCGCATCCGCCGCGGCCTGCACGACCTCGAAGATGTGCTCGTCGAGCGTCAGGTGCTGCCGCTCGCTGTCCTGCTCGAAGCCGATCGCCTGCTCGAACTCGGGCAGGAGCGCGGTGAGAACGCCGGTGTCCCGAGCGAGCCGCAGCGCCCGCGCCGGCTCCCGTCCGAGCAGCAGCTTCGAGAGCTCGCCCATCCCGTCGGCGTGAAGGCCACCCCCCACACGCTCGCCCGAGATGAGCGCCACGCTCGAGGCTTCGTCGCGCATCTGCTGCAGTGTCTCCGCGTCCGGCTCCAGCCCGAGCTGCGAGACGAGGCGCAGCCCCCGAACGAGACGCAGAGGATCCTCGGCGAAGCTCCGCGGCCGCACGGTGCGAAGCACGCCGCTCTTCAGATCCTGTGCGCCCCCGAACGGGTCAACCAATTCTCCCGTCTCCAGCCGTCGCGCCATCGCGTTGACGGTGAAGTCGCGCCGGCCCATGTCATCCTCGATCGAGAGCTCCGGGTCGGCGACGATCTCGAAATCGTGGCGTCCAGGGCCGGTGCTTCGCTCGGCACGCGGCGGCGCGAACTCGATTCCGGCCGGTGCCAGGTGGCGAAGCTTCGCGTCCCGCGGATGGAGACGCGCGCCGACGCGCCGCCCGGCGACCTCGAGCTCTTCCACCTTCCCGTACGGCTCCAGTGCGGCATGTAGGCCTTCGTAGTCCACCCCGGGCACGACGAAGTCCGCGTCGTTCGATTCGCGCCCCAGCAGCTCGTCGCGCACCGCGCCGCCGACGAGGTACGCGTCGAGGTGAAGCCCTCGGACAAAGTCCTCGATTCTCGGGTCCACTACTGCAGCGCGATTGCCTCGATCTCGACGAGCAGGCCGGGCGGAAGATTGCCGACCTCGAAGGTCGAGCGGGCAGGCGGCTGATCGCCCACGTGCTTTGCGTAGATCTCGTTCATTCCCTGGAAGTCGCCCAGATCGGTGAGGAACACCGTCGTCTTGACGAGCTTGTCCATGCCGCTGCCGGCGGCCTCGAGGATCGCGCGGAGATTCGCGAGCGTCTGTTCGGTCTGCTCACGGATGCCGTCTCCGACGGGCTGCGGATTGTCGGGCTTGATGCCGACCTGACCGGCGACGAACACGAATCCGTTCGCCTTGATCGCCTGCGAGTACGGCGCGCCCTGAAACGGCGCCGGCGCCGACTCGGTACGCACGACTTCTTTCATTCGCGCTCCCTCCTTCGCGGTCTACATGCCTGTGCAAGCGCCACCCCGAGTGCCTTGAAGATCGCCTCGAGAACGTGCTGCGTGTCGCGCCCCTCGACGAGCCGCACGTGCAACGTCAGGCCCGCGGCCTGGGCGAACTCATCGAGAAATCGCGCGGCAAGGTCTCCGGCCAGGCCCGCGATGCGTGCCTGCGACAGATCGACATTCGAGACGAGCAGCGGCCGCCCCGATGCCTCGAGCGCGACATGCGCGAGCGCCTCGTCCTCGGGAACGACGGCCGAACCGTGCCCACGGGCCCCCTCGGCGCGCAGCGGTTCGGCGAGCGCCTCGCCGAGCGAGCGCGCAGCGATCACGATCTCTGCCTCCGGAGCGCCCGGCGCCACTTCGAGGGCGAGGTCGAACGACGCATATGCGGCCAGCGCGGAAAGCAGGTGGTCGAGCACGGGGACGCCGGTGGCCACGTTCGTCTCGCCGCGTCCAGCGACGTTGACCCGCGCACTCGCGCGGCCCTGTCCGGTCGCAGCCATGGTGAGGCAGCGTAGCGCTATTGACAGCCACTTCGGCGGCGACCAGGGTGAGCCGGGATCGCCATGCGATCGATTGCGGCTTGCCTCATCACGGCTGTGCTCCCATGCGCCTTGCCGCTCTCAGTAGCCGCCGCGCCGGGCGCCGCCTTGCCTCCAGTCGCGGTCGGCTACAGCTCCCCGCAAGCGCTTTCGGCAGCGCTCGCCGACCATCCGGGGGTCGTGCTGCGCCGGCTGCCTGAGCTCAGGGTTGCCGAGGTGCAGCCGTACGCGCCGAGCTTCGCCCGCGCAGTGCCAAGTCTGCCGGGCATTCGCTTCGTCGAACGACTGCGTCCTCGCCGCCCCGCGATCGACCCTGCCCTCTTTCCGGCACCGTCCTTCGGAGCCCCGTACGAGTGGCAGTTTCAGGCAACCCATGCCAATGCCGTCCCGGCTTCGGTGTTGCGAGCAGCGTCGGCGGTGACAATCGCGATCATCGACAGCGGCGCCGATCTTGCCGCACCCGACATCGCCGCGAAACAGCCGCAGACGTACAACGTCCTGACGGGAGGCGGTGCGGTCCGCGACAGGGTGGGTCACGGAACGTTCGTGGCGTCCCTCGCCGCAGGCTCGGGGACGAACCATGAAGGGGTGGCGGGATTCGGAGGAGACGCGAAGCTGCTCGTCGTCAAGGCCAGCCGGCCGGACGGAACGCTCACCGACGTGGATGAAGCGAACGCGATCACCTACGCTGTCGACCACGGGGCCCGCGTGATCAATCTCAGCATCGGCGGCCCTGACACGTCGGCGACCGAACAACGTGCCGTCGACTACGCGGCGGCGCATGGCGTGCTTCTCGTGGCCGCGGTCGGCAACGAGTTTGGGGAAGGCAATCCGGTCGAGTACCCCGCGGCGCTGCTCCAGCCTGTCGGCTCGAACGGCCGCGACGGCTTCGGACTTGCCGTCGCCGCTTCGACGACCAGCGGCGCCAGGGCGCCGTTCTCCAACAGCGGGTCGTACGTTTCCCTCGCGGCGCCCGGTCAGAATGTCTTTGGCGCGGTGGCCTCGACCGCTCCATTCGGCCCATACCCGCGCGTGCCCCTGCCGCGCTCGAGTCGAGGCGCGTACGGGTTCGCGAGCGGAACCTCGTTCTCCGCGCCGCAGGTGTCGGGAAGCGTCGCGCTCGTGATGGCCGCCAATCCGTTCCTCAACGCCGCGGACGTCGCGCAGATCCTCAAGGAGTCCGCCTCCGGCCACGGCTCGTGGACGCCGACCCTCGGGTACGGCGTGCTCGACGTCGCCGCGGCGGTCGCACGCGCGCAGGGCAGGCCGAGCGTCAGCCTGACGGGCGTGAAGGCGCGCGGACGCGTCCGGCTCAGCTGGTTCGCCCAGGGCGCCGCGCGGTTCCGCCTGTCGATGTCGGTTGACGGCGGAAGCTCACGTGTGCTGCTCGACTCGACGAGTGCGACGAGCATGACGCACGCACTGCGGTCCGGCCGGCACTACGTGTTCACGCTGACGGCGCCCGACACGACAGCGGCGTCGGTCTTTTCGGTGCGCGGCTAGAAAGAGCTAACCGTCGACGCGATCGATGTGCGCGCCGAGCGCGCGCAGGCGTTCGTCGATTCGCTCGTAGCCCTTGTCGATCTGGTACACCGCGCCGATCGTCGACGACCCTTCGGCGCAAAGGCTCGCGAGCAGCATCGCCATGCCGGCACGAATGTCGGGGCTCTCCATCCGCTGCCCGCGCAGCTTGGCGGGACCGGTGACGACCGCACGGTGGGGGTCGCAGAGAATGATGCGAGCGCCCATGCTCACGAGCTTGTCCGTGAAGAACAGACGGTTCTCGAACATCTTCTCGAACATGAGGATCGTGCCTTGCGCCTGAGTCGCGACCGTGAGGGCGACCGAGGTGAGGTCGGACGGGAAGGCCGGCCACGGCCCGTCCTCGATCTTGGGAACGTGACCGCCGAGGTCGTCCTGCACGACAAGCTCCTGGCGCGGCGGCACGCGCACCGAGTCATCCCCGCGCTCGACCTGGACGCCGAACTTCTCGAAGCCGTGCAGGATCGACACGAGGTCGGCCTGCTTGACACCGTCGATCGACACGTCGCCGCCGGTGATCGCGGCGAGGCCGATGAAGCTGCCGACCTCGATGTGATCCGGCCCGATCTCCCATTCGCCGCCGCCCAGCGACTCCACGCCGTGGATGCGCAGCACGTTCGACTCGATGCCCTCGATCTGCGCGCCCAGCGAGATGAGGAAGCGGCAGAGGTCCTGGACGTGAGGCTCGCAGGCGCCATTGCCGATGACGGTCTCGCCGGGCGTGAGCGTGGCCGCCATCACCGCGTTCTCGGTCGCCATCACGCTCGCCTCGTCGAGGAAGATGTGCTTGCCGCGTAGGGAGCCTCCACGTATCTCGTAGCGGCGGCCGATCTCGATCTCCGCACCCAGCTCGGCGAAGGCGTGGATGTGCGGGTCCAGCCGCCGACGACCGATCACGTCGCCGCCCGGCGGCGGTGCGCTCACGCTCCCGACACGCGCCAGTAGAGGGCCGACCAGGAGGAACGACGCGCGCATGCGGCTGCACAGCTCTTCGTCGAGCGCGTGCTTGGCCACCGTGGCGGCGCGGACCTGGACATCGTTGGGCCCGGTCCAGTCCGCCTCGGCTCCGATGTCGTTGAGGAGCTCGATCATCGTCTCGACGTCGACGATCCGCGGAACGTTGTGCAGAAGCACCGGCTCGGCCGTGAGGAGACAGGCGGCGAGGATCGGCAGGGCGCCGTTCTTGTTGCCGGACGCCCGAATGCGTCCTTGGAGCGGCCGTCCGCCCTCGATGACGAAGCTCTCGGCCGCCCGACCGATGACGGCGGTCTGGGACATCGCGGTAGCCTACCCAGGCAGTGGAAACGACACGAGAACGGGCCTGGGAGACGCTCACGAAGTACACGCAGAGCGACGCGCTCAGACGGCACGCGCTCGCGGTCGAGGCGTCGACCGCGTGGTACGCCAGGCACTTCGACGAAGACGAAGAGCTCTGGCGCGTCGTGGCGCTGCTGCACGACTTCGACTATGAGATCCATCCGACGCTCGACAAGCACCCGCAGGACGGGGCGGCGATCCTGCGGGAAGAGGGCTATCCGGGGGAAGTAGTCGAGGCCGTCCTGTCACACGCAGAGCATCTCGAGATGCCACGCGACACGCTGTTGAAGAAGACGCTGTTCGCCTGCGACGAGCTCTCGGGCTTCGTGCATGCGTGCGGGCTCGTGCGGCCGACGGGCCTCGATGGGCTCGAGCCCAAGTCCGTGAAGAAGAAGCTCAAGCAACCCTCGTTCGCCGCCGGCGTGCACCGCGACGAGGTGTATGCAGGCGCCGAAGGCCTCGGGATCGAGCTCGACGACCACATCCGCAACGTCGTCGAGGCGCTGCAGCCCATCGCACCGGAGCTCGGCCTACGCACCGCAGACGCCGCGGCGGAGGCATCGTGAGCCCGCAGTTCGACTTCTTCGGCGTCGTCGTGAGCGACATGGCCCGCTCGGTCGCGTTCTACCGTCGGCTCGGCCTCGACTTTCCTGACGGCGCGGAGAACGAGCAGCACGTCGAGGCGCCGCTCCCCGGCGGCATGCGCTACGCGTTGGACACCGAGGACGTCATCCGCTCGTTCGATCCGGACTGGAAGCGGCCGACCGACGGTCACGCCGGCGGCGGAGCGTTTCGCTGCGACTCGCCGGCCGAGGTCGACCGGGTCTATGGCGAGCTGCTGTCAGCGGGCGGGTCGGCGCACAAGGAGCCGTGGGATGCGTTCTGGGGGATGCGCTACGCGCAGCTCGAGGACCCGGACGGAACGGTGATCGATCTGTACGCGCCCCTGCCCGACAGCTAGCCGAGCGTGCCCACAAGACGGTCGATGTCCTCCTCGCTCGTCCACCACCCGCACGACGCACGCAGCCAACCGGTCCCGGGCAAGTCGCGCACGATCACTCCGGCGTCATAGAGTCGCGCCGCCTCCGCTGCTGCGTCGCGAGCTGGAACGAACGAGACCAGTGTGCTCTCGCCGCCCTCCGCGATGAGCTCGAAGCGCTCACGCAGTGCGCCGCGACAGATCTCCGCGAGCTCGGCGGCGCGCTCGAAACGCCAGTCGGGGGCAGAGTCAAACGCCGCCTGCAGGCCCGCGAGGCTCGGCGTCGCCAACCAGCCCGAATCGAATCGCGCTGCCCCGTCGGCGGGGACGAAGGTTCCGTCCGGCTCCAGCGACTTCTGGGCGAAGAAGCTCGGGATGCCGATGCCGAGTTGATCTGGGTCGCGGACGTACAACGCGCCGAGCGACTCCGGGCCGCAGAGCCACTTCTGGCACGAGACCGTGTAGTAGTCGAGCTCGCCCACGTCGACCGGCATCGCGCCGACGGACTGTGCACCGTCCACGAGCAGGGGGACGCCGCTCTCGCGTTTCAGCTCGTGAACCGGCATCACCTGTCCGGTCGTCCAGAGCACGTGCGACAGCGCGAGCAGCCGCGTACGCGGCGTGATGCACGACAGGATCGCCGGAAGCGCATGTTCTGTAGGCCGCGCGGCCACTTCGGCCACTCGGACGCGCACCCCCGACACGTGC
>CATPAS010000286.1 GCA_955652075.1 uncultured Gaiellaceae bacterium
GATCTACACGGAGGACGATTGGCCGGCCGCGGTGCGTGAGCTGGCCGGCGGTGGAGTCGATCTCGTCGTGGACTCGGTGGGCTCGACCTGGCGCGAGTCGCTCCGAGCTCTCCGCAGAGGTGGGCGCCTCGTCGTCTTCGGGGCGACGGCAGCCCCGGCAGTCGAGCTCGATGTTCGCTTCGTCTACCTCAACTGGGTCTCGATCCTCGGAACGACGATGGGCTCGTCGCGCGACTTCGCCGCGCTGCTGGAGAAGGCTGAGCATGGAGATTGGGCACCTGTCGTCGACAGCGTGCGGCCGGTGGCCGACGCAGCGTCGGCGCACGACCGCATGAAGGCCTGCGAACATTTCGGCAAGCTCGTACTCGAGGTGGCATGAGCGGCAGCGAAAGCACACGCTCGTTCCTGGAGTCGATCGGGTTGCCGAGGGGAGACCTCCACGATCTGCCTACGTCGGAGAAGCGATTTCCCGACGGCGCGCAATTCAGGGTCGAGATCCCGAGCGTCGAAGGCCCGTCGTGCCTCGACGCGGTGCTGGAGGAGACGGATCGGCTCGACGTGCGCGTTCACCGTGTCTCGCAAGGGAGCGGCGTCTTCCTCTTGACCGACGACGAGCTCGATCGGATGGCCCGGACCGCGGGAGACGCTCGCGTCGAGATCAGCCTCTTTGCGCGGCCGAATGCTGCGTGGGACACATCGGCGATGGCACGAGCGCCGGCAGGCTCGGTCGTCGCACCCACATCACGTGGCCAGGAGCAGCTCGTCCAGGGAATCGAGGATGTGAAGAGAGCTGCTGCGCACGGGATACGCAGTGTCCTGATCGCGGATCTCGGCCTCCTTTCCGTCTTCGGTGCCATGCGTGCGGCCGGCGAGCTGCCGGAGGACATGCAGGCCAAGATCTCGGTGATGCTGCCGGCCGCGAACCCGGCCGCAGCCCGCGTGTTCGCTCAGCTCGGTGCGAGCACGCTCAACCTGCCCACCGACCTGACCCTGCCGCAGATCGCGGCCGTCCGCGCAGCCGTGGATCTTCCCCTCGATCTGTACGTCGAGGCGCCCGACAACATCGGCGGCTTCGTCAGGCTGCACGAGATTCCCGAGATCATCCGCATCGCCGCGCCCGTGTACGTGAAGTTCGGCCTTCGCAATGCACCCGACGTCTACCCAGCGGGCACGCATCTCGAGACGACGACCATCGCGCTTTCGCGTGAGCGCGTCCGTCGCGCCAGGCTCGGGCTTGAATTGCTGGCTCGTTCCGGGTTCGAGCCCGCGACCTCGGAGCTCGGCGCACCCGGTCTTGCCGTTCCCGTTTTGGCTACCGCCTAAGGAGCATCGATGCCACGTCCCGTCACCCTGTTCACCGGCCAGTGGGCGGATCTGCCCGTCGAGCAGCTGGCGGCGAAAGCCGGTGGGTGGGGTTTCGACGGCCTCGAGCTCGCGTGCTGGGGCGACCATTTCGAAGTCGACAAGGCGCTCGCCGATCCCGGTTACGTCGATTCGCGGCGGGCTTTGCTCGAACGGAACGGATTGCGGGTGCATGCCGTCGGTGCGCACCTCGTAGGCCAGTGTGTTTGCGATCCAATCGATCGGCGGCACCAGGCAATCCTGCCGCCGGAGATCTGGGGCGACGGAGAGCCCGAAGGCGTGCGGCGGCGCGCAGCCGAGCGGATGAAGGACACGGCCCGCGCGGCGGCACTCTTCGGCGTCGAACAGGTGAACGGCTTCACCGGCTCGAGCGTGTGGCACATGCTGTACTCGTTCCCGCCGAACGACTTCGACGAGATCGAGAGCGGATACCAGGACTTTGCCGAGCGCTGGGGGCCGATCATGGACGTGTTCGAGCGGGAGGGTGTCCGTTTCGGCCTCGAGGTGCACCCGACGGAGATCGCTTATGACTTCGTCACGACACGCAAGACTCTCGAGGCTATCGATCGCCGGTCCGAGTTCGGCATCAACTTCGACCCGAGCCACTTCGCTCATCAATTCCTCGACTCGACCGCGTTCGTGCAGGAGTTCGCGGACCGGATCTACCACGTGCACGTCAAGGACTCGCGGAAGACGCTGGACGGACGCAAGAGCATCCTCGGAAGCCATCTCAACTTCGGCGAGGCGGAGCGCGGCTGGGACTTCGTTTCGCCGGGACACGGCGACGTCGACTTCGAGGCCGTGTTCCGGGCGCTGAACAGGATCGGCTACGCCGGCCCACTCTCCATCGAGTGGGAGGACTCGGGCATGGACCGCGACTGGGGCGCACCTGATGCTCTCGCATTCGTCCGCCGCACGGACTTCGCGCCGTCGACGATCGCTTTCGACGCTGCGATGCAGCGCTCAGGCCGATGAGCGCAGATCCGTCACCTCCTCCGCGCGATCGCGGAAGACCCATGGCGCAAATCGCATCGCAGCCGTCGAAGGAGATCGAACGCTTGAAGCGACAGGGGCTCCTGCTCGACAAGGGTTACGTCGGAGGGACCTGGAGCGAGGCCGACGGCGGAGGAACCTTTCCCGTCGTCGATCCTGCCACAAGGCACGAGCTGGCCCGCGTCCCCCGCATGGGAGCCGACGAGACCCGACGCGCGATCGACGCGGCGAGGGACGCGTATCCGAGCTGGCGGGCAACGCTCGCGAGGGAACGTGCGGGGATCCTGCGCCGCTGGAGCGATCTGATGCTCGAGCACCGTGACGATCTGGCGCTGCTCTTGACCACCGAGCAGGGCAAGCCGCTGGGCGAGTCGCGCACGGAGATCGAATACGCCGCCTCTTTCCTCGAGTGGTTCGGTGAGGAAGCGAAGCGCGTCTACGGGGACACGATTCCGACGTACATGCAGGACCGCCGCGTCGTCGTGATCAAGGAACCGGTCGGCGTCACCGCCGGCATCACGCCGTGGAACTTCCCCTCGGCGATGATCACGCGCAAAGCGGCACCGGCAATCGCGGCCGGTTGCACCATGGTGCTCAAGCCCGCAGAGCAGACGCCGCTGTCGGCACTCGCCGTCGCGAAGCTGGCCGAGGAGGCGGGCTTGCCTGCCGGAGTGTTCAACGTCGTCACGGGCGACGCCGAAGACGCGCCCGTGATCGGAAACGAGATGACATCGAATCCGATCCTGCGCAAGCTGGGCTTCACGGGCTCGACGGAGGTGGGAAAACTCCTGATGGAGCAGTGTGCGCGCCAGGTGAAGAAGGTGTCGCTCGAGCTCGGCGGCAACGCTCCATTCATCGTCTTCGACGACGCCGACCTCGACGAGGCCGTCGCGGGGGCGCTGCTGTGCAAGTACCGCAACTCCGGACAGACGTGCATCTCCGCGAATCGCATCCTCGTCCAGAACTCCGTGCATGACGAGTTCCTCGGCCGCCTGAGCAAAGCGGTCACTACTCTCAAGGTCGGCCCGGGCACGGACCCGGATGTCAGCATCGGCCCGCTGATCGACGACCAGGCGCTCGCGAAGGTCGAGCGCCACGTTGCGGACGCTTTGGCCGGTGGTGCCGAGCTCGTGACCGGTGGGGACCGGCACGACCGCGGGCACACGTTCTTCCAGCCGACGGTGCTCTCCGGCGTCACGTCGTCGATGGCGATGACCTCCGAGGAGACGTTCGGCCCGATCGCCGGAGTTGGGAGGTTCGCGACCGAGCAGGAAGCCATCGAGGTGGCGAATGCAACTCCTTACGGCCTCGCTGCGTACTTCTACAGCCGCGACGTCGGGCGCATCTGGCGTGTGGCGGAGGCGCTCGAGTACGGCATCGTGGGCATCAACACCGGTTTCATCTCGACAGAGGTCGCGCCGTTTGGCGGGATGAAGGAATCCGGCATCGGCCGCGAGGGCTCGAAGTACGGCATCGAAGAGTGGCTGGAGCTGAAGTATCTCGCCATAGGCGGTGTCGACCGGTGATCGTCGAGCAGCGTGACTACCACGTGTTCACGGGCAAGCTGGTCGAGCTCGTGAGGCTCTACGAGAGCGAGGGAATCGTCCTCCAGCAGGAGTTCCTCGGCGGCCTGATCGGCGTCTTCACGACGGAGATCGGCGCGCTGTCGACATACACCAGCCTGTGGGGATACGACAACTTCGCCGAGCGGGAGCAACGGCGCGCAAGGCTGCAGGCCGACGAGCGCTGGCGCGACTTCCTCGCGCGGATCCAGCCGCTCATCCATACCCAGCAGAATCGGATTCTCGTGCCGACGGCCTTCTCGCCGATCCGATGAGCGGGTCCCTCGAGGACAAGGTCGCACTCGTCACCGGCGCCGCGCAGGGAATCGGCAACGCGATCGCCAAGGGTCTGGCCGCCGAGGGAGCGCGAATCGTGGTCGCCGATCTGAACCGTGCAGAAGAAGCAGCTGAGGAGTTCGTGGACGGGATCGGGCTTACCGTCGACGTTGCCGACGAAGCGCAGGTCGAGCGGATGGCTCAAGAGGTCGTCGAGCGGTTCGGGCGCATCGACATTCTCGTGAACAACGCCGGCCTGTATGCGTCACTCCAGATGCGTCCGTTTACGGAGATCCCGGTCGACGAGTGGCGGCAGGTCATGGACGTCAACGTCCTGAGCATGTTCCTGACGACACGGGCCATCGTGCCTCGCATGCGCGAGCAGGGTGGGGGCCGGATCGTGAACATCTCGTCCGGCACGCCGTTTCGCGGCGTCCCGTTTCTCCTGCACTACGTGACGAGCAAGGGCGCGATCGTCGCGCTCACTCGGGCGCTCGCCAGGGAACTCGGCCGCGATGACGTCCTCGTCAACTGCGTCGCACCCGGCTTCACGATGAGTGAGGGCGTGCGCGAGCATCCGGAGGTAATCGAAGCGCTGCGCGACGTCTCGGTCTCGGCACGCACACTGCAGCGCGACCAAGAGCCGGAGGACGTCGTCGGCGCCGTCGTCTTCCTCTGCGGCCCAGGGGCTGCATTCGTGACCGGCCAGACGATCGTCATCGACGGCGGCCAGTACTTCCATTGATCCTTGCGCTCTACGAGCATCCGCACGGCGTGGACACGGCCGATGGCAACGTCGCCGTCTACGACGTCGATCGCAACAACGCGTCTTTCGGCGCGGCCTCCATAGCCGGCCACGCTCTGGTCTGGAAGCTGGAGGAGCGGGTCGGCGAGGGAGCGAAGCTGGCGGCTTCAGTCGAGCTCGACCCGGACCTGAATTGGCTGCTGCGCTGCGATCGTGTCGACTTTCCGCCCGGCGGCGTCGCGTATCGGCACACGCACCCGGGGCCGGGCATCCGGTGCCTCCTACACGGGTCGATCCGCATCGAGAGCGGCGACGAGACCCACGTGTACGGAGCCCTCGAACCGTGGTTCGAGCTCGGACCAGAGCCGGTGCTCGCATTCGTCTCGGAGACCGAGGAGACCGCCTTCGTGCGCGCGATGCTCGTGCCGGGTGAATGGGCGGGTAAGCGAACGATCCGGTACGTCGACCCTGCGGACGAGGGTAAGCCGAAGCTGCAACGGGCGACGGTCTTCTTCGACGAGCCGATCCAGCTGTGACTCGTACCGGCGCGCGAATCCTCGTCGACCAGCTCGTCGTCCACGGCGTGGACACGGCTTTCTGTGTTCCGGGCGAGAGCTATATCGCCGTCCTCGATGCCCTCCGCGACGCGCCGATCCGGCTTGTCGTCGCACGGCACGAGGCCGGCGCGGCGAACATGGCCGAGGCATACGCGAAGCTGACAGGCCGTCCGGGCATCTGCTTCGTCACGCGGGCGCCGGGGGCGACGCACGCCGCCACCGGCGTCTACACCGCTTTTCAGGACTCCACGCCACTGATCCTCTTCGTCGGCCAGGTTCCGCTCGAGCACCGCGGCCGGGAGTCATTCCAGGAGCTCGACTACGGTGAGGCGTTTGGCGCGCTGACAAAGCTGGCGATGGAGGTCGAAGAGCCGGAGCAGTTCCCGGAGGCGACGGCTCGCGCATTCCAGACAGCCGTATCCGGGCGCCCGGGCCCTGTGGTCGTGGCGCTGCCCGAGGATGTCCTCTCGGCGGCCGCCGACGTCGAAGATGCAGCGGCCTACTCGGTTGCGCGCGCCGCCCCGTCGGACGGTGACCTCGCGCGCGTGCGCGAATTGCTTTCGGCCGCAGCGCAGCCCCTCATCGTGGTCGGAGGTGGGGGGTGGAGTGCGCAGGCGGCCGTGGATCTGCAGGCCTTCGCCGAGGCGTCGGCGATCCCGGTGGCAACGTCGTTCCGGCGACAGGACTACATCGACAACATGTCCCCGTCCTACGCCGGCGTGCTCACAATCGGGCACGACGCGTCGCTAGCACGCCGGCTGCGCGAGGCGGACCTGCTTCTCGTGATCGGCTCTCGCCTGGGCGACATCGCCACGCGCGGCTACACGACGCTGGAGCCGCCGAGGACCCCCCAGACATTCGTGCACGTCCACCCCGACCCGGAGGAGCTTGGTCGCGTCTTCCAGCCCGATCTCCCGATCGTCGCCGGCTCAGCGGAGTTCCTCGCCGCAAGCCGCGCGCTCGAACCCGTCGACGGCTCGCACCGAGTCGACTGGACCGAGTCGGCGCACGCAGAGTTTCTCGCGAGCCTGCAGCACAAACGCGGCCCCGGCGAGCTCGACGTCGGCGACGTCATGCAGTACCTGCGTCAACGTCTCCCTGACGATGCAATTCTGACGAACGGCGCCGGAAACTACACGGTCTGGTGCCACCGCTTCTACGCGTTCCGACGCTACCGGACCCAGCTCGCTCCGTGTTCGGGCGCCATGGGCTACGGCATTCCGGCGGCTATCGCCGCCAAGGTCGTCCATCCCCAGCGGACGGTTGTCTGCGTCTCCGGCGACGGCGACTTCCTCATGAGCGGGCACGAGCTCGCGGCCGCAGTCCAGGAGGAATTGCCGATCATCGTGCTCGTCGTCAACAACGGGATGTACGGGACGATCCGGATGCACCAAGAGCGACTCTTCCCGGGCCGTGTGGTGGGCACGGACCTCGTCAACCCCGATTTCGCAGCCTGGGCCCTCGCGTTCGGCGCTTACGGCGAAACCGTGCTGCGATCCGAGGATTTTGCTGACGCGTTCGAGCGAGCGGTTGCGCAACCCCGGCCCTCTCTGCTCGAGCTCCGGGTCGACAGGGAGGCGATCACACCGCGACAGACGCTCTCGGAAATCCGCGCCGAAGCGAGCTCCACATCCGCGTCCACCTGACTTCTCGGCGTCGCCGTCGCAAGGGACCGTCGCACGAAGGTCAGCTCCAGCATCCGACCAATATTCGGACCTCGCGCCAAAAATGGTGGATTTGGTGAAACGTTCGAGTCTTGTCTTCTTGGCCGCGGCGGTTCTCGCTGCCGCTGGCTGCGGCCACTCGTCAACGAGTGTCGTCACGGCGACCACGACTACTCGCTCGACGGAGACCGTCACGGTGACCATCGCTGCGCCACAGAAGCCGGCGCTGTTTCGGCTCCCGACGATGAGGCAGCTTGCAGTACTTCGTGCAAATGCCTGGTGGTGGACACCGGAACGAGCGAGTTACCTGCTCGAAGCCAATGCTCTTCGAGCGTTGCAGACCATTCCAGATCTTGCGGACTGGTATGTAGATAGCGCCGAATGCAGCGGAAGCGGCCGAGGAATCCACTATCTCGTACGGCGACCATTGTTCCAGCAGTTCGTCTGCACGGTTTCAACGTTCGTCGGCGTCAGCGGCACCAAGTACGGGCCGACGTTGACCATCCGAGTGCTAGCGCTAACGCGCGACTCCTTCAACGTCTATTTCGTCGGTGCCGGCGAATAGCAAATTCACGGACGCCGAAACTGAGACAATTTAGGAGACTTGGGGAAGACGACGGGCAAGGGCGGACGCCCGCGACAGACGAAGGTGCGAGCGCGGGTGTAACTTCGGGAGGAGTCGCCTTAGCCGGTGTTGTCCGACCCTGCCACGTCGTGGCC
>CATPAS010000287.1 GCA_955652075.1 uncultured Gaiellaceae bacterium
AGCGCCCAAGCGGTAGCTAGCATCGGCCTTCGTGACCGAGACGAACCTCCAGGTTCGACCGGCCCCGCCTGTTGAGCCGCCGCCCGTCGCCGACCCCCAGGAGCGCTCGGAGCGCACGTTCGTCATCCGGCCTGCGCCACGCTGGCCTCACCTCGACTTGGGCGAGCTATGGCATTACCGCGAGTTGCTCAGCACCTTCGTCTGGCGCGACATCAAGGTGCGCTACAAGCAGACGTTCCTCGGAGTCGCGTGGGCGCTGATCGTGCCTGTGTTCACCGCGACCGTCTACATCATCGTGTTCGGGAAATTCGCGAAGTTCCCCTCAGGCCTGACGCCGTATCCGACCCTCGTGTATGCGGGCTTGCTGCCGATGCAGTACTTCACCTCGTCGCTCAACGGCTCGAGCATCAGTCTCGTCTCGAACGCCAACCTTGTGACGAAGGTCTACTTCCCGCGCGTGATGCTGCCGCTCGCTGCCGTGTTGACGCCGATCGTCGACTTTCTGATCGGCACGCTGGTGCTGATCGGCCTGATGGCGAAGTACAGCACCTGGCCGAAGGGACCCGAGTTCGCTCTGGCTCCGGCATTCATCTTGCTCGCTCTTGTCACAGCTCTGGGCGCCGGCTTCCTGCTCTCCGCGCTGAACGTTCGCTATCGCGACGTGCCGTACGCGATTCCGGTCTTCATGCAAGTGCTGCCGTTCGTCTCCGGTGTGCCGTACGAGTTGAGCCAGATCCCCGCGAAATGGCAATGGATCTTCTCGATCAACCCGATCACGACCGTGATTGCCGGCTGGCGCTGGACCGTGCTCGGCGCTCACGCGCCGAATCCAGGGCAGGCTGGGGTCAGCGTCGCGGTGGCCGTGCTCATTCTGCTCGGTGGGCTCGCGTTCTTCCGCAGGTCCGAGCCGCGGTTCGCTGACACGATCTGATGTCGGCCGCGATCGCAGCTGCAGGCCTGTCCAAGCGCTACCGCATCGGTCAGTTGCAGTCGAGCTACGGAACGTTGCGCGAATCGCTCGCCCGCGTTGCGAAGAGCCTGGCCTCAGGCCCGCACCGGCACCACCACGAAGAGATCTGGGCGCTGCGCGACGTCTCGTTCGACGTGCCCGAAGGCCAGGTGCTCGGCGTCATCGGTCGGAACGGCGCCGGCAAGTCGACGCTGCTCAAGATCCTGACTCGGATCACGACACCGACCGGCGGTCGTGCCGAGATCCGTGGTCGTGTCGGCAGCCTCCTGGAGGTCGGAACGGGCTTTCACCCCGAGCTGACCGGGCGCGAGAACGTCTTCCTCAACGGCTCGATCCTCGGCATGAAGCGGAGGGAGATCGCCAGGAAGCTCGAGGAGATCGTAGACTTCGCCGGAATCGATCGCTTCATGGACACTCCTGTGAAGCGGTACTCGAGCGGGATGTACGTCCGGCTCGCCTTCGCCGTTGCTGCGCACCTCGAGCCGGAGATCCTGCTCGTCGACGAGGTGCTCGCAGTCGGCGATGCCGAGTTTCAGCGGCGCTGCCTCGGCCGGATGCAGGACTTCGGTCAGTCCGGACGGACCGTGATCTTCGTCTCGCACAACATGCAGGCCATCGCGCGCCTCTGCGAGCGCACGATCCTGCTTTCCGACGGCGAGATCGAGCGCGACGGTAGGAGCCCCGACGTTGTGGCCCACTATCTGCAATCCGGGCAGGGGAGCGGTTCGTCTCGCGAGTGGACCGAGGCCGACGACGACTGGAGCGACGGCGTGGCAAGACTTCGCTCGCTCCGCATCGTCCAGGACGGACGCAGTGTCGACACCGCCGACGTGCGCCGTCCGATCGGCATCGAGCTGGCGTTCGCGGTCCTAAAGCCGGGTCAGCCGTTGTTCCCGAAGCTCAAGCTCCATTCCGCCGAGGGAGAGATCGTGTTCAACGCCTTCGACACGGATCCGCGCTGGCACGAGCCCGTCCGGCCCGGTGAGTACGTTGCAACAGCCTGGATCCCGGAGAACGTCCTCAACGAGGGGCTGTTCACCGTCGAGCCCGCCGTCAGCTCGCTCGGGTCGGGCAAGCTCCTGCCGCACGCAGGCGCGCGGCAGGCGGTCTCCTTCCACGTGCACGATCCCGGCGAAGGCGACTCCGCGCGCGGTCGCTTCACGGGACAGCTTCGGGGCGTCGTGCGCCCTCTGCTCGAGTGGACGCTCGAGGAACGCTAGATCCCACGACGTGAGCGGCCAGATCGTCGGCATCGTGCTCGTCCGGAACGAGGACGTGTTCATCGAGCAGGCGATTCGCAACGTCGCCGGCTTCTGCGACCGGATCCACGCAGTCGACCACGTCTCCACCGACGGGACGTGGAAGATCCTGCGCGCGCTCGAGCGTGACTATGACTCTGTGGACGTGCGGCGCTCGCACCATGCGGGCGACTCCCACGTGCTGGTCGAGCCTTACGCCGGGACCGACACCTGGGTCTTCGGCGTCGACGGCGACGAGCTCTACGATCCCGGACGTCTCGCAGGTTTCCGCGAGGAACTGCTCGGCGGCGCCTTCGACCACGCCTTCAAGGTCGCGTCGAACGTCCTCAACTGTGTCGACCTCGACCAGGCACGCGGGAAGGCCAGCGGTTACCTGTCGCCGCCGTCGCGCTCGATCACGAAGCTCTACAACTTCCGGGCGATCGAATCGTGGCGAGGCGACGGCGCCGAGCGGCTACACGGCGGCAGCATCATCTTTCGCAACGGGTACGACGAGCACTCGGTCGACAATATCGGGGAGCGGCTCGCATGGGACGAGACGCCGCTGCGTTGTCTTCATGCCTGCTTTCTGCAGCGCTCCACCGCCGACCCGCCATCGTCCGGCGACCTGCATGCCCGTCCGATCCTGGAGGAGACTCAGCTTCAGGATCGGAGCTGGCGTGGAGGTCTCAAGCGGCGGTTCCTGCGTCGCCTCCCGCCGGACGAATCAGAGTGGAAGCGCGAGAAGTACATGCGCGGCGACCTCACCAGCGTGGACGCTGTGCCGTTCTTCAGCTGAGCGCGA
>CATPAS010000288.1 GCA_955652075.1 uncultured Gaiellaceae bacterium
ATCTCCTCGATCAAAGATCCGCTCGAACTCGGCAAGGTCGAACGGCCCCTGCCCATCAAGATCGAAAATTCGCAACCCTGCCCGCTCACACAAAAGGGCGTAGACATCCCGCGGTCCCGTGGCGTAGTGCGGCGCTGCCCCCCTTCCATGCTCGAAGACAACCGTCGGCCTGTAGCGGACAATCGTCTCGATCGCACCTTCGAGCACTTCCCGCTCTGCACCTTCTACGTCGATCTTGATCAGCCTTGGGTCGTAGTCCCCTGGGAGGGAATCATCGAGGCGCTCTGCGCGCACGGTGATCTTCTCGATCGTTGGAGTGGTCGAGTAGGACCGGCGTCGGAAGCCGCTCAGACCAGGTTGATTCCGCACGTACATGAATGTGCGCTCTCCGCTGCGATCCGAGAGGGCCGCCTCTCTTACGTCGACTTCGGGGAAACGCCGACGAAGATCCTCACAAAACCCGGGCAACGGCTCGTAGACGATATGGCGCCCAAGCGGTGCAAGACGAACCATCTGCTCTAGGACACCGCCGCGGTGGCCACCAACGTCCACGCAATTCGAGTCCTCCGCCAGGAGGAAGGCCAGCAGCAGCCGCAACTGCTGGTCGTCGCGCGCCTCTCGACCTGCTGAGGCAGAGAGCCGAGCTCGGAAAGCTCTGAGGGTTGCGTTATTCCGCAGCCTGGCGCGCAGCCATCCTTCGAAACGGCGAGCACGCACGCCAGCGATCGTAGCCATATGTGCCGGAGATGGGGTCGACTTGCATAGGGACAGCGCGCAAGCACGTAACGATGCGCCCTGGCGTCTCCCGCCTTACCGTGCGCCCGATCTCTGGATCAGGTAGTCGAGGTTCGAGTCCTTGCCCCGCAGCCTTTCCAGTCTTACGTCGCGACAACCTGCGACTCGCGTAGCATCGGCTCGGCCTGACCGCAGACGCCATTCATCCGGTCGGTTTACCGGCAAGACCTACGCTCATGCGCGAGGCGCTTGCTTCCGCCGGCGTTGCCGGTGTAGTCGCCGCATTGCTTGCTTGGGTCGGCCCACCAGGGAGCGATCTGGCCGCACACGCGTACCAGCGCGCTGTCTTCGTCGAGCACGGCTTCACCCTCTGGAACAACTTCTGGTACGCCGGCCACTACAGCTTCGTCACTTACAGCATCCTCTACTACCCGCTCGCGGCGGTCGTCGGGATCCACCTCTTGGCGGTCGCAACCGTGGCGACGGGAGCCCTTGCCTACGCCGTCATCGTGTGGCGCGAGTGGGGGCCGGCAGCGCGCTGGTCGAGCCGCACGTTCGCCGTCGTCTGGGCCGGAATCATCCTCGCCGCGGCGTTCCCGTTTGCGCTTGGCGCGACCCTCGCGCTGTTTGCGCTCTGGGCGCTCCAGGCCAAAGCTCCCTGGGGCTTCGCCGCGCTCGCGTTGCTCACATTGGCAGCGAGTCCGCTCGCCTTCGCGCTCCTCGCATTGTTCGCGGTGGCCGTTGGGCTCGCGAAGCGGATCGAGTGGCAGCGCCTTGTCGTGCCGGTCGTGGCGCTCGGCGTGATCGGCGGTGTTGGGCTGCTGCTCTGGCGGCTCTTCCCCGACGGCGGACGCTACCCGTTCTCGATCGCGGATCTGGCTGCGGTCTGCGTCTTCAGCGGGCTTGGAGCCGCCCTCATCTGGAGGGTCGAGCGCGCACGGCTGCTTCGAATGATTCTCCTCGTCTACGGGACTGCGTGCATCGCGGTCTACTTCGTGCCGTCGGCCGTCGGCTCGAACATCATCCGGCTCCAATTTCTCGCGGTCCCGATCACCGTGCTCATCGCATCGCTTCGATCGTGGCGGCCGTTGCCCATCTGTCTGGTAGCGCTCGCGCTCGCGCTCTCATGGAACGTGAAGCCACTGGTGCGGAGCTTCGTCCAGGACGCCGAGAATCCAGCCGCAAGCGAAGCCTACTGGCAGCCGGCGATTCGTTTTCTTCGTGTCCACCTGCGACCCTCGTACCGAGTCGAGGCAGTCGACACCGTTGGTCACTGGCCTGCTCTCTACCTGCCCGCAGCAGGGATCCCGCTGGCCCGCGGCTGGTTCAGGCAGGATGACTTCCCGGAAAACTCCGTCCTCTACCGTCCGCTCACGCCCACCGGGTACGCCGCCTGGCTGCGCCGCCTCGGTGTGCGCTACGTGGTGCTCACCCACGCGGAGCCGGACTACAGCTCACAAGGCGAGGCGAGGCTGCTGGAGAGCGGTCGCTCCGGCCTTGGCATCGCGCTCCGGACGCGGGATGTGACGATCTTCGCGGTCCCCGCCCCGGTCGGGATCCTGACCGGCTCCCGCGGCGCGCGAGTCATCCGCTTCTCGCAGACCCGGCTGGTGCTGAAGGTCGACCGCCGCGGCCGCTATCGGTTGGCCGTCCGCTACTCACCGTACTGGCGTGTCTCGAGCGGCTGCCTCGCTGCCCGCGGCGATGGAATGACGGAGATCTTCGCACCCCGGCCCGAAACGATCCTTGTCTCCTTTCACCTCAACGGCGAGCGAGCGCTCGCAACCCTCGCCGGTCAGACGACACAGACGTGCGCCGGGGGCACACGCCCGTCCACCACGACTCCCTAGGGACGCTCGACCAGGGAGCTCAACCACACGGAGCGCAGACCGCGCCGCTCGGCTTCGTCGAGGATCGCCGGGAGCGCTTCGACAGTCTGATTGCGCCTGTCCGCGCGGCCGGACCCGTCGCCGTCGTGCAAGAGCAGGATGGAGCCGCCTTGCAGACGGCGGCAGCTGCGCTCGACGATGGTGTCGACGCCGGGCTTAGCGGTGTCGAAGGAGCTGCCCGTCCACCCGCAGACGCGATAACCGAGGCGCGTCAGCGTGGTGCCGAGCCAGGGGCTGCGCACACCGTGCGGGGCCCGGAACAGCTGCGCGGGCTGCCGCTGTGTCGCCGCGAGGATCGCCTCTTCGGTCTGCTGGACTTGCCGCCTGAGCGCCGCCGGTCTGCTGAAGGCAAGCAACCCGTGGTCGTAGCCGTGGTTTGCCAGCTCGTGACCGTCTGCGAGAAGTTGCTCGAGGATGCGCGGGTGCTTGCGTGCGTGCGAGCCGAGGACGAAGAAGGTCGCTCGATGTTCGCGTTCGGCGAGCAGCTTGCTGATCTTCGGCGTGAACTCGGGATCGGGGCCGTCGTCGAAGGTCAACGCGAAGCGCCCGTCCTCTCGACGTGTTCGGACGACCGAGCCGAACAAGGGCAGGGTCGCTCCGAACGTGCCGACCAGATACGCCGCCGCGATCGCCGCGAAGGCGAGCACGAACACGAAGTCTGCATTCAGGAGCCGATCGACGAACGCTCCGGCGGCCACTACCGCGACCGCCACGAGCCCGCAGGCGAGCCACGTCGAGTACTTGCCCACGCTACTGGACGTGCATCGCAGCCGGCTTCCGGCCCGGACCTGCTGCCGTCAGAAGCCGTTCGTAGAGCGCCTCGAGCTGGTCGGCGATCACGGGCCACTCGTATGTGGACACGGCGCGTTCGCGGCCCGCGGCGCCCATCCGCCGGGCCACGTCGGGACGCTCTAGCAGAAGATCAAGGGCAGCGGCGAACTGCTCCTCGTCTTTCGGAGGGTCGATCAGTAATCCCTGGACGCCGTCCTCCACGAGCAGGTTGAAGCCGGAGTTGCGACTCGCGACGACGGCGACGCCGGCGCTCATCGCCTCGAGCAAGACCATCCCGAACGACGCGAGCTGGCACGGGGTGCAGAGGACATCTGCGCTGGCGAGGTAACGAGGCCGCAACCGATCGACCTGCCCCTTGAACAGCACGTCGCTGCGCAGCTCGGGCGGGACCATGCGCCGGTAGACCTCGCGCAGAGGCCCGTCCCCGATCACGATCAGCCGGACGTCGTCTCGTCGCTCCCGTAGGAGGATGAACGCCCTCAGCATGTACTTCAGCCCGTTACGCGGATCGAAACGGCCGATGAACAGGATGTTGTGGCGACCGTCGCGCAACTCCTCGAGCGGCTCCGCCTCGGGGGAGAAGAAGTCCGTGTCGACGCCGTTCGGCACCACCTCGAAGTTGAGCCACGGAAAGTGCGGCTGGATCGAATCGACGACGGCCGAAGAGACCGCGACCATGGCGTCGAGGTGCCCGAAGAGAATATTGAGCAACGGCCGAAACAGCCGCAGAGGCCTGTACGCCTCCGGCACAACGCTGTGAATCGTCGCGACTGTGACCGGCGCTTTCGAGCGCATGATCGCAATCGTCGGCATCGTGACGCCGAACGGATTGTGGACGTGGACGACGTCGAAGGCGCGCTCGGCGTACAGCCGCCCGAACCCGGAGGCGAGGAACGGCCCAACCTCGACCACCGCTTCGGACCCGTTGATGTAGATGGGAAGGGCAACTCCCAGCCTCTTGACCTCGAAGATCTCAGGCCGCGGCGGAGCGTCCTCCACCGCCTTGCGCGCCCCGAGCAAGGTGGGCGCCACCACTGTCACCTCGTGCCCCCGTCGCGCGAGCTCGTTCGCCTGGCCGTAGACGTGCTCGGTGATCCCGCCGAGTTGCGGGTAGTAGTGCTCGGTGACGATGGCTATGCGCACGTGGTCCTGCGCGACCCTACCCTCTGCGGCGGCTCTTGCCACCCTGGACTTCCGGAGCCGCGGCTTCACCCCGCTGCGCGTTTCGAGCTTCGCCCTAGCGGGCCCGGCAGGCGCGCGAGCCGACCAGCACGCGCACGAGCGCGTGCGCCGTCCCGTTTGTGCCCGTCGCATCGAGCATCAGGCGATAGGCCCCGCGCCGGAGCCCGGCCGGAAGCTTGACCCGCACCTGGTTCGTGCCTGCCCGGAGCATCCCGAGCTTCCCGCGCCTGAGCACCCCGCCGCGACCGTTGAGCAGACGGCTGCCAACCCGTGCTACAGCAGAAAGATCAACGCGCAGCCGCAGGACCGACCCGGCCGCGCAGGCGAAGCGTCCGGGCTTCACGTTGACGGCCAGCGGCGCTCCGCCCGCAGGGCTCATCGTCACGAGAACTGGCGTACCGCGTTCGGTCAGCGCCGGAGCGGGCGGCTCCTGGGTAGCGACAACCATCGGGATGGACGCGAAGAAAACCGCGTTGCGTCGCAAGCCCAGCCCGCGCGCGGAGGTCGCGCCGAGCGCCTGGGGCCACGTTAGGCCGACGAGGTTCGGCACGCCCACGAGCACGGGTGACATCGCACCGACGTTCCCGGCAAGATCGACGGCCACGACCGAGAACGAACGAGTGTCACCCGAATCGAACGCCCCCATCTTCACCTCGAACTCAGTGCTGCCCAGGTTCTTCCACGGAGCGCCGTTGACGAAGACGACGTAATTGGCGACATCGTCGTTGGGCGCGGACCAGCGCAGGGTCAGCCCGTCAGAGGCGACCACGCCGTTGAAGTTCACCGGCTGGCTGGGAGCGACTCGGTCCAGGTGGAGCGTCCGGGCCGGCGTCCAGGCGGAGACGTTCCCTGCGGAATCGCGTGAGCGCGCCTGCCAGTAGTAGAGACCGTCAACGGGGAGCGAGGACGGCGACCAGGTCGCGGCGGCACCATTCACGAGCGCGTCCGAGTTGCCGCTGCGGACGATGCCAAGACAGAGCGGGTCGGAGCAGACACGGAAGTCAACTGCGCCGGTTCCCGCGAAGGCCGGCTTGCTGAAGGTCGCGTTGAGCTGAAGGTTGTTCACCCATGCTCCGTCTGCCGGCGCACCCACCGTCGCGACCGGCACAGTCGTATCGAGCTGGAAGCTGCGGGTCGCGCTCCAGCCGGACTGGTTGCCGGCGACGTCGTGCGCTCGCGCCTGCCAGTAGTACGTTCCGTCCGGAAGTGCCGCAGGTGTCGCGCCGGCCGTGGCTCCGTTCGACACTGCTCCGGAGGTGACCGACTGGACGACCGGTGCACAGGAGACACCCGCCGGCGCCGAGCTCGAGCAGAGCTGGAACTCGACCGTGCCGGTGTCGCCTCCGGCGGTCGCGTCGGCGAACGTCGCGCGCAACTGCGACAGCGCGTTGGTCATGAGAGCGTCTGCCGGGGCCGACAAGGTCGGGGTCGATGGCGCAACGTTGTCGATCTTCCAGGTGTAAGAGGCAGGGCTCGTGTCGAGGTTTCCGGCCGGGTCGGTCGCGCGCACGTCGAACGTGTGCGTCCCGTCGCCCAGGCCGCTGTACGACGCGGGCGTCGTGCACGAGACGAAGAGAGCCCCGTCGAGACGACACTCGAACGTCGACCCGGGCTCGTTCGAGCCGAGGTCGAACGTCGCGTTCCCGGATTGCGTGTTCGCTGCCGGCATCGTGGGCCCGATCGTCGTAGCCGGCGGCGTCGTGTCGATCGTCCAGGCGTAGGAGGCCGGGCTCGGATCGGTGTTCGCAGCCGCATCGGTTGCACGGACGTAGAAGGTGTGGGGCCCGTCGGCCAGACCCGAATACGTCTTCGGCGTCGAGCACGGCGAGTAGGCGCCTGCATCCAGGGCGCACGCGAAGGTGGACGGGGACTCATTCGAAGAGAAGTCGAAAGTCGCGCCGGTGGCGACGGTCAACGCAGCCGGATAGCTGGGACCGATCGTCGTGTTCGGCGGCGTCGCGTCGATCGTCCAGGAGTACGAGGCAGGGCTCGGGTCGGGGTTGCCCGCCGGATCGACCGCGCGCACCTGGAACGTGTGAGCACCGTCCGGCACTCCCGAATACGTCTTCGGGTTCGCACACGACGTGAAGGCCCCTCCGTCGAGACTGCACTCGAAGGTCGACCCCGGCTCGCTCCCGGTGAAGGCGAAGCTCGGATTCGGGTCGTTCGAGAGCGAGGAGGGATTCGACGTGATCGAGGTGTTGGGCGGCACCGTGTCGATTGACCAGCCATAGCTGGTTGTGGTGCCGGCGTTGCCGGCGAGGTCTGCCGTCGCCTTGACGTCAAACGTGTGCGGGCCGTCCGCGAGCGGACCGTAGGAGTGCGGGCTGGCGCAACCGGCGAACGGCGCGCCGTCGACACGGCACTGATAACCGGTAACCGCTTCGCTCGCAGTGAAGGAGAAGCTGCCGCTCGCCGCATTCGACTGCGCGGGCGGCGGCGAGCTGAGCGCCGTCGTCGGAGCGACCGTGTCCATGACGAAAGTCTGCGGCGAGGTCCAGGCGGACGGCAGGCCCAGCCCGTCTTGTGCCTGCGCGTCCCAGTAGTACGTCCCGTCGGCCAGCGGGCCTGTCGGAGTCCAGTTCAGTGTCGCGCCGTTCGTGGCCGCCATCGCACCCGAGGTCGGTCCCGACGAACAGCCGGCGTCGGCGCAGAGACGAATTGTCAGCGTGCCGGCATCCGCTTCCGGATCGGAATACGTCGCGTGCAGGGCCGGAATCGAACTGGTGTGGAAACCGTCCGCAGGTGACGACAAGGCCGCCGAGGCAAACGCGTTGGGCGCAGGATGGACGGTGATCTGATTCGCAGGGTCGTACGCGAGCAGAGAGATCGTGTGGGCCGTGCTCCCGTTGATGTAGGCGACCGTCTGATGCCGCCCGAACTGGACACACAGATGCTCATTCGTCGCCAGCGTAAACGCCCCCGGGTTTCCGGTAACCATTGCGGTCAATGCCGTTCCCGGCGTGTTCGTGATGACGTCGCCGTCCGTCGGACTGATGAGATAGCTGCCGCCGACGGTCGCGCCCGAATCGTCGACCTTCCACATCGCCACTGTGAGAACCGCCGTGCCGTTGTTGATCGCGCCGGGCTTGACGCGCCGCGCGAAGGTCCACGCTCCAGCTGGGAACGACATCCCTCCCGCCCCGTCCACGACCCAGCCCTTGCAGGTGGTCGGAAGGGCGGGCGCCGATCCCGTGACCGTCGAGTTCGCTGCCGTGGTGGCAAGACCCGTGCCCGGAACGAAATCCGACCAGCCGACTCCTGTCGCTCCGGTCGGATGGCGCGTGTCGGCCTGCGGAAGCGCGGCGCCGTTGATTGAACCTGTGTCGAGATACGACACGGCGGTGAGGCCTCCGGGCGGGCTGGCGAGCACGTAGTTCCCGAGCACGACACCGGCCGACACCCTCGCGCGGTACAGGTCGGCGCCGATCTGCAGATTCGAAACGGTGACGGAGCCCAGCGCAGGCACGTTCGGCGCATTCGAGGCGGCGCTGGCAGTGTGAGCGGCACCGCTCGACGTCACCTGGATGTACTGGTAGCTCGCCATCGCCAGGGAGCCGCTACCGGCGATGCCCGCAGCTGCGGTCGGCGTGCCGGGGACAGCCGGGCCCGCCGCGGTCAAGATCTGGAAGCTGGTCCCACCGCCCACAGACGCCGGTGGCCCATCGAAGTACAGCGTGCCCTGATAGCTCGAGACCCCGGCACCGGAGCCGCCGGCGAGCACCGACAGCAGGAACACGATCGCCCCCGCGAGAACCGCGGGCAGCCGGAACCGGCGGAGGGGTCGCCCCGCAGCGCTGGAAGGATCGCCGGAAGTCCGCAGAATCATTGTGTCGCCTTCACGCGCGCGTACAGAGACGCGAGCGCTCCGGTGCAATTCATCGGCCTGCGGGAACACAGCCTTGATCCTCAGTCGGTTCGCTCGTTCACTCGATGGAGGGATTCACCCGGCGCTACCGCAAACGGGGGAGGAACCTCCTCCGGCCTCCTCCTACCGTGCGGTCTGGCTTTTGGCCTTACGACTGCGGCCCGCGGGGACTCGTGGGTGGAAGGAGTTTCGACAATGCGGCAGGACCGAACTATTCGTAGAGGTATCCGGGCGAACGCGCTTTGGGGTCGGCGCGGGGAATCTCGCTCGAATGCTCTGTGGGGAAGCGGAAAGCGCGGCTGGGTCACCCTCGCGCTCGCCGCCATGCTGGTCGTCCCCGTTGCAGGGAGCGCCTCTTCGGGCAACCCGGGCAAGGACAAGGGTGCCTTCGTCCCGCCGAGCCTGCTTGCAAAGGCGGCCGCGAACCCCCTCCAGACGTTCGACGTCATCGTTCAGGGCGACAAGGGGTCGTCGAGCTCCGACGTCGGCACTGAGGTCAGCAAGGAGAACGGCAAGGGCATGAAGGGCTTCAAGAGCATCGCCGGCGTTCAGGCAAGCATCAGCGGCAAGGATCTGCTGAAGCTGGCCCGACACCCCCACATCCTTGCGATCACGCGCAACACGTCCGTGAGCACGGCTGCCTATCAGGACGCGACCATGTGGATGGACTCGACCGATCTGTCGAGCCTCCAGAACACGGTCGATCCTGTAACCGGCGAGATCACCGGGCCTGCCCCGCAGGCACCGGCCATTGCAATCGTCGACTCGGGCGTCGAGAGGCGAAGTGACTTCGGAAGTCGCCTCGTCGCCAGCGTGACGATCTGCTCGCTCTGCACTGACACGGCAGACGACGCGGAGGGTCACGGCACCATGGTCGCCGGAGTCGCCGCCGGCGCGGGCTTGTATCCGGGCGGTGCCCAGAACGCTCCGATCGTTTCGATCCGTACGGCCAACGCGAACGGCGAGTCGAGGACCAGCGACGTCGTTGCTGCCGCCGACTGGATCCTGGCGCATGCGCAGCAGTACAACATCCGGGTCGCCAACTTCTCGCTGGCCGGTGCGAGCGACACGACCATTCGAGTCGATCCGCTCGACAAGGCCGTCGAGGCTCTTTGGCTGCACGGAATCGTCGTCGTCGCCGCCGCGGGCAACCACGGCAACGGCGCTCCGGTCAACATGTCGTACGCACCGGGCAACGATCCGTTCGTGATCACAGTCGGCGCGCTCGATCAGCATCAGTCGTCCGACCCGAGCGACGACACGGTTGCGCCATGGTCGGCCTACGGGAAGACGATGGACGGGTTCGCCAAGCCGGACGTCTCGGCCCCGGGCCGCTACATGATCGCGCCGGTCCCGACGGGCAGCACGCTCGCAAAGACGGCCCCCGATCGGGTCGTGGCCCCCGGCTACATGTGGATGTCCGGCACGTCGTTCTCGACGCCGATCGTCTCAGCCGCCGCGGCCCAGATCCTGGCCCGGCACCCCGGGTGGACTCCGGATCAGGTCAAGGGTGCGCTGATGCTCTCGGCCAACTATCTCCCGACCGTCGCGGACAACGCGGGCGGCGTGGGCGAGATAGCAGCCGGCGCGGCTTCGGCGACGGACAATCCACCGAATCCGAACATCGGTCTCTACCAGTTCGTGAGCAACGATCCAGCCACCGGCGCGCCGACGTTCAACGCGGCAAGCTGGGCCGCGTATCTCCAGAGCGGCGCCTCTTGGTCGCAGGCCAGCTGGGCTGAGGCGAGCTGGGCAGCAGCGAGCTGGAACTCAGCCAGCTGGGCAGCTGCAAGCTGGAGCGAAGCCAGCTGGTCGAGCAGCATCGACAGCATGATGGCGTCGATGGCGTCGATGAGCGAGTAAGTCTCCGACAGCGATCGTTTCACCGAAGAGCGCCGGCCCCACGCCGGCGCTCTTCGCGTTACCGGAGCTTTACGCGGCGCCGCACGGTGCCTGCACGCGGATGCCGCGCTTCGATCCCGATCTCCGTCCCGGTCGGCGCCTCGACCACCCACTCGAGCTTCGTCAGGTCGCCTGTCGACTCGTCGTTCGCCCACCAGGTCGTCGAGCGCTTGTCGGCGCGGCCCTTGAGCTGGCCCGCCTCCGCCTTCTTCTCGCCGCCGACGAGCCGGGCGCCGTCCGGGAGCTCGACCTCGACTTCGAGCTCGCGAACGGCCTTC
>CATPAS010000289.1 GCA_955652075.1 uncultured Gaiellaceae bacterium
GCTCGACGTTGCGTGGGCGCCAGTCGTGGTCGAGCCGGTCGGAGTACCACGCATGCGCGAGCTCGCACAGCGTCTCGACACTCGTTGTCGCGCCGGGCTCGCGGCCTGCCAGCCAACGCTCTAGGTGCTCCTCCGACCGGAAGAGATTCATCGTCGTTCAGGTGAAGACGATGTCGTCCCACCACTGCCGTGCCGGCACGAGGACGTGGAAGAGGTAGTCGCGCTGTACGGCTTGCCGATCGCGCACGTCGACCGCGAGGGGCTCGCCGCAGTCGGCGCACGAGCTTTCGATGCGGCCGTCGGTGTGCAGGGCGGCGCAGACGCCGAACGAGTCCCACGCGCAGTTCGAGTACCACGTGCGCCCGCGCGCGTGCACGCGCCAAGCGCTCGGCACGCACGAAAAGGGGTTGAGCATCCGGATCTCGCGCGCATCACGCTCGAGGACGAGGGCGTGCGCATTGTGCAAGCGCCGCAACGCAGCGCCGGCAGCGTCCTCGGACAGCTCGAGCTCGCGCGCCATGTCGGCCAGGTGCGGCGCCTCGCCGGTCTCGACGAAGCTGCGATAGACGAGGTTGCGGATTCGGACGTCTTGCTCGTCCATCAATGCCGGAAGTGCCGCCTGCCCGTCAGCACCATGACCGCGCCGGTCTCACGCACTGCCGCGGTCACCTCGGCGTCCCGCTTCGCTCCGCCCGGTTGGATGATCCCGGTGACGCCGGCTGCCAGCGCAGCCTGCGGGCCGTCCGAGAATGGGAAGAACGCATCGGAGGCGAGCACCGCGCCGCGCACGTCATGGCCATGTTCGCGTGCCTTCTCGAGCGCAATCCTGACCGCGTCGACGCGGCTGGTCTGGCCGCCGCCGATGCCGATTGTCGCGAGGTCCTTCGCGAGCACGATTGCATTCGAGCCCACGTGCTTGCACACCCGCCAGGCGAAGACGAGGTCGCCCCAGCACGATTCGCTCGGATCCCCGCAGGCCACCTGCATCGCCTCGCGGTCGTCGACGTCCCAGTCGCGATCCTGGACGAGCAGCCCGCCCAGCACGCGCTTCAAGTCGCGCTCGCCTCGCGCGAAGCCACGCCGCTCGCGATCGCGCAGGATCCGGATCGCCTCCTTCCGCTGCAGCGCCTCGAGCGCCTGCTCGTCGTAATCGGGCGCGAACAAGACGTCGATGAACCGTTCTGCGAGCACTTCGCCCAGACTCGCGGAGATGGGCCGATTGACGGCGCAGACCATGCCGAACGCGGAGACGGGATCCGACGCCAGCGCGCGCTCGTAAGCCTCCTCGATCGTGCCCGCGACCGCAACGCCGCAGGGATTCGCATGCTTGACGATGACGCACGCCGGGAGAGTGAACTCGCGCAACAGCAGTCGTGCCGCCGAGAGGTCGAGGAGGTTGATCAGCGAGAGCTCTTTCCCGTGGATGTGCTCGACACGCGATAGGAGGTGGACGCGTGCGCCCTGCTCGGCGTAGTAGGCGCCGCGTTGATGCGGGTTCTCTCCGTAGCGGAGGTCCATCACCTTGGTGAAGGCGGTGACGAGCGTTTCCGGAAATGCCTCGACGTCCCCGAACCAGCGCGCAATCGCAGTCTCGTACGCGGCGGTCGTCGCGAAGGCCTCAGCCGCGAGCCCTCGTCGTGTTTCGCTGGAGAGGTCGCCCTTCTCCTGCAACTCGGTGAGCACCGACTCGTACCGCTCCGGCCGGCAGACCGGGGCGACATGCGCGAAGTTCTTCGCTGCCCCGCGCAGCATCGACGGCCCGCCGACGTCGATCATCTCGACGGCTTCCTCCTCGCGGACGCCGTAACGGCCTGCGACCTCGCCGAACGGATAGAGGTTGACGCACACGAGGTCGAACGGCCGGATCAGGTGGTCATCCAGCGTCGCGACGTCGTCCGCGTGATCGCGCCGCGCGAGGATCGCGGCATGGATGTTGGGGTGGAGCGTCTTGACGCGTCCGCCGAGCATCTCTGCGACTCCCGTCAGCTCCTCGACTCGTTCGACCGCGAGCCCGACCTCGTTCTCGAGGAAGTCCGCCGTGCCGCCGCTTGCGACCAGCTCGAAGCCGAGGTCGGCGAGCCCGCGCGCAAACTCCTCCAGGCCCGTCTTGTCGTAGACAGAGATCAGTGCGCGCAAAGCTCTCTCACCACCTCCGGCAGCAGCCGGTGTTCGACAGCGTGGATCCGTTCTACCAGGGTCGCGCGCGGCTCGACGGTGACCGGCTCTTGACGGATGACCGCACCGGTGTCGAGACCCTCGTCCACGTAGTGGACGGTGACGCCCGTGGTGTCGACGCCGGCGGCCAATGCATCCGCGATTGCACGCGCACCCGGGAACTGCGGCAACAGCGATGGATGGACGTTGACGATTCGATCACGGAAGCGATCGAGAAACGCCGGCGTGAGCAGATGCATGTAGCCGGCGAGCACCACGAAGTCGACCCCGCGCAGCTGCAGCCAGTCGGCCAGCTCGCGGTCTCGCGCCGCGCGGTCGGAATACCCGTCTACGTCGAAGACGCGGTTCGGGATCCAAGCGGCCTCCGCACGCGCCAGCGCCCCTGCGTCGCCGCGGTTCGACGCCACGGCGGCGATCGGCAGGCCGGCGTCGATCAGCGCCTGCAGGTTCGATCCCTCACCAGAGGCGAGCACGCCGATCACGCGAGCACGCCGATCACGACCGCATCCGCCGGCGCCTCGGGCACCACGGCGCACATGCCGATGCCGAGGTTGAAGACGCGGCGAAGCTCATCCTCCTCGACGCCCTGCTCGGCGAGCCATTCGAACACGCGTGGGCGCTCCCATGCATCCCAGTCGATCCGAGCCTCGAGCCCGTCGGGCAGCACGCGGGACAGGTTCCCCATCAGGCCACCGCCGGTCACGTGCGCGAGCGCCCGCACATCGGCGCGCTCACGCAGGTTGCGGACCTCTTCGAGGTAGAGCGAGTGTGGCGCGAGCAGCAGGTCGGCGTCGAACTCGCCGTCGCCGACGAGCGTCCGCACGAGCGAGAAGCCATTCGTGTGCAGCCCGCTCGCGGGAAAGCCGATGACCGTATCGCCCGCCTCGCAGCGGGACCCGTCGATCAGGCGATCGCGCTCGACGAGCCCGACGCACGCGCCGGCAAAGTCGAGCTCGAATTCCTGGTAGACGCCCGGCAGTTCTGCCGTCTCGCCACCGATGAGCACGCAGCCCGCCGTCCGGCAGACCTCTGCGGCGCCCTCGACGAGCTCCGCAACCTGCGCCTCGTCGATGCGGTTGGCGGCGACGTAGTCGAGCAGGAACAGCGGCTCGGCGCCGGTGCAGAGCACGTCGTTGATGCAATGCGCGGCGAGGTCCATCCCTGCCCAGCGCAGGCGGCCGGCGCGCCGTGCCAGCATGAGCTTCGAGCCCACGCTGTCCATCGAGGCGGCGAGGAAGCGGTGCTCGTCGAGTGGATAGAGCCCTGCGAAGCCGCCGAACGCTCGAGCGCCCGTGGACTCGACGGCTGTCCTCAGGCGCTCGATTATCGACTCGGCGGTGGCGAGTGAGACGCCGGCCCCCTGATACGTCTTCGACTTGCTCGTCAGGGGGCCAAGTCTAGAGCCGCGACCGGCGTCAGCCTCCGAGGTCGACGTGCTGGCTTGCAGTGGGAGATCCCACTGTGAGATCTCCGCCCTGCACCTGGTTCAACACGAAGGCGTTGTTCTGGACAGGCGCCCGCTTGCCATTGGCCTCTGCATACGTGTGGCCGTCCCCGACGAGCCCCACGACCAACAGTGACCCGTCCTCTTGCCGGTCCGCCATGTAGATGCTGCCCGTCCGGAGGATGCTGCGATCCGCGCAGGCCCCGCCTGCCGTGTCGGCCGCCGTGTCCACCTCGACGAGGCAGAGCATTCCTCCCTTGCCGGGCACGGCATAGAGCCTCAGCGAGCCCTGCTCCCGGAGCAACCGCGAGCCGCCGCCGTTCGGAGACGCGAAGTTCCGGTCCGCGAAGGGATAGTCGAGGACGCTCTGAGGCAACGTGTCCGTCGTCCGAGCCGCGTGCGCGAGCACGGACACCGAACCGCTTCCGATCTGCACCTTGTTGCTGCCGCCCAGGCC
>CATPAS010000290.1 GCA_955652075.1 uncultured Gaiellaceae bacterium
ACGCGGTAGTGGTCGCGCATCCAGCGGAACAGCGTCATGCCCCGCACGAAGAAGACGGCGACGAGCAGGAACGCAGCGCCGAGACCTGCCGAATAGGCGGCAAGCCAGGCAGAGCCGCGGATGACGGTGTCGGAGTTGCCGGCCGCAGCGAAGGCCTCGGCGAGGAACGGCCCGACGCACGGTGCGGCGCAGATCGCGAAGGCGCCGCCGAGCAGGACACGCGAGCCGCTCTTTCGCGCTCCCTGGATGAGCCCGCCCGCCACGAGACGGTCGGTCCCCGGCAGTAAGCCCATGAAGGCAAGCCCGGCGACAACCAGTATGAAACCCGCGAGTGCTTGCTTCGTCTGGTCGTTCAACACGTTGGCGATCAGATTCGCCGCGGCGCCGAGCGCAACGAACACGATCGCGAAGCCGGCGATGAACGGAAGGCTCGCCAAGGCAACGCGCCGACCCACGCCGGGGTCGCCGAGTCGCTGCGCCTCGACGGCCGACACAGCCGAGAGGTAACCGGGCACGAGCGGCAGCACGCAGGGGAACGCAATCGACGCGAACCCGAGGAGGAACAGTCCGCCGGCCTTCTCCATCAGCCCTCGAAGCGGCGCAACTCGTCGTCGACTCGCCGCTCCAGCGCCGAATCGAGTGGCGGGCCGGCGGGCACAGGCTCGCGCGCACGAGCCCATCGCCAGGCGCCGAGACCGAGCGCCACCGCGGCAGCCACGATGCCCGCCACCGGCAGCCACCACGCAACCAGCCCGAAACCCTTGTGTGGCGGCGCCGCCAGGATCGCACTCCCGTACTCGGCGACGAGCCTGTCCTTGATCTGAGTCTTCGTGTCTCCCGCGGCGATGCGTGTCGCGATCAGCCGCTTGATCTGCTGCGCGGCCGGGGAGTTGGACAGGTCCAGCGTCGTTTCGCACACGGGACACATGACCTCGCCTTCGAGCTCGGCCAGCGTCGGATGCCGCTCGCTCGCTCGCGCCACCGGGGCGAGGAGCAGCGCAACCAGCACGATCGGGAAGAGGCGCTTCACGACGCTGCGATCTCCCGCAAGTAACGCGGTAGATCCTCCTCGACGATCAACTCGCCGACGACCTTGCCGCTGCGCGCGACGAAGAAGATGCGCGGGATCGGCAGTCCGCCCCACTTCGTCAAGACGCTGCCGCTGCCGTCGTGCACGCTCGGATACGTGATGCCGTGCTTCTTCTGCCATTCCCGCGCGTCGCCCGAGAAGTCCTTCGTGTCGACGCCGATGAACGCGACGCGGTTTCCGTATTCCTTCCGGGCGGCCTCGAGCCGCCTGGACTCGTGGATGCACGGAACGCACCACGACGCCCAGAAGTCGAGGACGATCGGCTTCTTGCCACGCAACGAGGCAAGATCGAAACGCCCGCGGCCGTCGAGCCTGCTCAAGTCAAATGCCGGCGCGGTTGGATGCTCGCCGTCCGCGAGCGCCTGGGCCACGCCCTTGCCGTTGCCGTTGGCCACGCGCCAGACGAGAAGCGTGAGCAGCCCAACGACGAGCCCGATCGCCAGCCCCTGCGCCGCGAGCCTGGCCGATCGTGCCATCAGGACGCGACGATGAAGACCGTAGTGCCGATGTCGACCTGGTTGAACAACCACTCGGCCTCGGGAATGTGCATCCGGATGCAGCCGTGCGAGACCGAGTAGCCGATCGAGCTGTCCGAGGGCGTGCCATGAATGCCGACACCAGGCGCCGAGAGCCCCATCCACCGAGTGCCGAGCGGATTGCCGGGCCCCGGCGGAATCGGGCTCTGCCCTTGCGCCCAGGGCGATGCCGGCGGATACCACCACGGGTTCTTCCACTTGACGACGATCGTGAAGCGGCCGAGCGGCGTCGGATACTGATTCTGGCCGGTCGCGACCTCGAAGAGGCGGCGATAGTGCATCCCGTTGTAGAGGAACAGCCTGTTCGATTTGCGGCGGATCACGACCACGGGCCCGAAGTTCGCCCGCGTCACCCTGGGGCGCACCTCTGTCTGGATCAGCGTGATCCCGGTGCGGACGCCGCCGGCGACAGCGGTTGCGACGTCACGCACGGCGCTGCGGCGGTCGAGCTTGAGCCCGGCTCGTTCCTTCGACAGCCACGGACGCAGGTCCCTGAGGAAGAGCTTGGCGTCGACAGCCGGGCGGTCATAGCGTTTCGCCAGCGTTGCGATGAAGGCGGCGGGAGCTCCGGGAACGACGCTGACGCCGAGCGGAATCACGCTGTTTGGCTCCGCGGTGAGTGCCTGCTCGATCGCCTTGTCGATCACCGGAGTGGCGCCAAGGACGTCCGGCGTGACGAGGATCCTCGTCGAGCCGAGCTGGAGCTCGAGCGGCGTCTCGAACCCTTGCTGAACCGCCGTCGCAGCCGTCGCCGGGGTCAGTCCGCCAACCTGCACTCCGCCGATCGTCACGCCGAGCGGGATCGCCGCAGGCGGGTCGGCCGCAGCCGGGGCGGACGCGAGCACGCCGGCGACCGCGAGGCCGGCGAGGATCGAGAGGAGGAGCGAGACGCCTTTCACGTCCCGAACATCGTAAAGATCCGCGGATCGTTCGTGATAATTCCGTCGGCGCCGTCGCGTACGAGCCCCTGGGCCAGTTTCGGGTCGTCAACCGTCCAGACGTAGACGGCCGCGTTGAGCTCGTGCGCGCGATCGATCGTCGCCCGGGAGGCAATCGAATAGTGGAGCGTGACCGCGACGGCCCGGGCGCGGGCGAGCAAGACCGGCAGGCGGCGGGGCAGGGACGCGCCGATCGAGCCCAACGCGGCCCGCACGAACGGCGCGAGCGGGCCGCGCTTCGCGACGCCGAAGCGATCACGCGGCAATGTGTAGGCGCGCGGCAGCCCGGGCTCGAGCTCCGCCAGGTGCCGGAGAGACCGGGCGTCGAAGGTGCTGATCCACGAGCGGTCGAGGACGCCATGCCTGCGCACCGCCTCGACGGCCGCCCCTTCGATGCCCCGACGCTTGAGGTCCAGCTGAAGCCCGATGCCGGGCAGCTTCTCCGCGCAGAACGCCAGTGCTTCGTCGAGCGTGGGTAGATCGGGAGCGACGCGTCGCAGGCCTGCCAGATCGCGGCTGCGTACTCGGCCGCGAGCCGCGCCGTGGCTCACCTCGCGGAGGTCGTTCGAATGCGCGAGGACGAGGTTGCCGTCGGAGAGCTCGAGGACGTCGAACTCCAGCATGTCGCAGCCCAGCTCTACCGCGAGCTCGAGTGCCCGCAACGTGTTCTCCGGCGCAAGCGCGGAAGCGCCGCGGTGGCCGACGCGCGCGAACGTACCCTCTGGGCGCCGCAGCTGGATCAAGCGGTCCGTTTGACGACGACCACCGCGCAGTCGTCGGCGAGCTCGCCGCGTGCGAAGGACCGACAGTCGTCGAGCACGACCTGCGCTAGCTCGTTCGCCGACAGGTCGCGGCGCTCGGAGAGCAATCGATCGAGGCGCTCCACTCCGTACAGCTCGCCCTCGCGGCGGGCCTCGATGACTCCGTCCGTATAGAGGACGACGGCGCCGTCGACATCGAGCGTCGCGCGCACCTCCTCGTAGTGCTGGCCGGGCTCGATGCCGAGCACGAGCCCTCGTGCCTGCAGACTCGTCACCGAACCGTCCACGCCCACGATCCGGGGCGGCGGGTGTCCGGCGCCGGCCGCCGCGACCTCGCCTTTGCTGCCGTCGATGAGGAGGTAGACGAGCGTGATGAATTTGCCCGGTGCGATCTCGCCGACGACGACCTCGTTCGCCGATTGTAGGAAGTCCCCCGGCTCGGGATGCTCGCGGGCGAGCGAGCGGAAGACGAACTTCGCCATCGCCATGTCTGCCGCAGCTTCGATGCCGTGCCCGGTGACGTCGCCGAGCGCGACGGCAAGCCGGCCGTCGCCGAGCTCCATGAAGTCGTAGACGTCGCCGCCGACCTCGACGCGCGCCGACGACTCGTATGCATCGCCGAGCTCGAGGCCCTGCAGCTTTGGAACCGAGCGCGGGAGCAGCGAGCGCTGCATCGTGTCCGAGAACTGCTTCTGCTGCTGGTAGAGGCGCGCGTTGTCGATCGCGAGCGCAGCCTGTCCGCCGATCGCGGTGGCCTGGTCGATGGTCTCGGCGGTCACGGGCGAGCCGGGCTGCACCGAGAGGATCGTCAGCGATGCGAGCACCTCCGCAGGAGTCGCGATCGGTACCACGGCTCCGGTCCAGCCACGCTCGAGGAAAGGCAGCAGCGCCGTCGCCGGCGCTCCCATGTCTTCCACCGTCTGCCGCGTGATCTGGAACGGCTCGGCGTGCCGGAACAGCAGCTGGACGGGATGCGCTCCGAAGGTCTGCGGCTTGTAGAGGATCGAGCGTGCGGCCGCATGCAGGCGCGGCTCGGCGACCTTCATTGCCCTTGGCAGGAGCCACTCCCGCCGTTCGTCGGGCATGCGGATGAGCGCGATGTCCACGCCGAGCACGTCCACGACCGTGCTCGCGACCGCCTCGAGCGTTGCTTCGAGCGACAGGCTCTGGGCGAACGAGCGTGAGATCTCGTACAGCGCGCGCACTTGCTTCGATGCTGCGCGTTCCGCGTCGAGTGCACGCTCGCGTTCCTCGCCGAGCTGCTTTGCACGTTCGTGCAACTGTGCGTTCTGCACCGCCACCGCCAGCTGCGCGGCGAGTGCAGAGAGGAGAGCGGACTCGTTCTC
>CATPAS010000291.1 GCA_955652075.1 uncultured Gaiellaceae bacterium
CTCGAGCACCGCGCGGGCAAGTCCGAAGTAGCGCTCCATCACGCGGCGCAAAGACTCCGAGTCGAGTCGCTCGCCAAGCGCGGTCGAGCCGGTGACGTCGCAAAAGAGGACGGTGACCGTCTTCCGCATCTCTCGTGCGGGAGCTGCCTCTGCCAGCGCTGCACCACACGACCCGCAGAAACGGAATCCCTCGGGATTCTCGGCGCGGCAGCTCCGACAGGTGCTCACCCGACGAGCGTAACGCGCCGGCCTGCCGCGATACTGGGCCGATGAGGCCCGTCCCTCCGGCTCGTCATCTGCTCCGTGCCAAGGACCTGATCGACGCCCGCTACCGGGACCAACTCGACGTGCCCGCCCTCGCGCGCGCTGCGCGGCTCTCACAGGCGCACTTCAGCCGCGAGTTCCGGCGCTCGTTCGGCGAGACGCCGCACCGGTACCTGCTCACTCGCCGGCTCGAGCGCGCTGCTGACCTGCTCCGCAACACCGACCGCAATGTCGCGGACATCTGCCTCACCGTCGGACTGCGCAGCGTCGGGTCGTTCACGACGAGCTTCGGCCGCGCGTTCGGCATGTCGCCCACCGCCTACCGGGCGAGCTACCCGCCGGCCTCCGCCCGTGTCCGGATTCCGACGTGCATCCTCCAGGCGTACGCGCGTCCCCCATACAGCAGTTTTCGAGAAGACAACGGCAATCGGCCCGGCTAACGTCGTCCCTCGACCGTTCAACTAGATCGGAGGATGAGAATGCTGAAGAGCCTTACCAACGTCACCATCTGGGTGCACGACCAGGACGAAGCCCTCGCCTTCTACACCGACAAGCTCGGACTGGAGCTGCGTGACGACGTCACGCTGCCGGAGCTGAACAACTTCCGGTGGCTGACAGTCGGCCTGCCGGGGCAAGACGTCGCCGTGAGCCTCGTGGCGGTGCCCGGCCCGCCCGTGTTCGACGAGGAAACGCGCGAGCAGATCCTGACGGTGATGTCAAAGGGTGCCGCCGGCGGCCTCATCTTCTCCACCGACGACTGCAAGGCTTCCTACAAAGAGCTGAAACAGCGCGGCGTCGAGTTCCAACAGGAGCCGACGGAGCAGCCCTACGGCATCGACGCAGGCTTCCGCGACCCGTCGGGCAATCAGTCTCGATTGGTGCAGCCGAGATAGCCGGCAGCGCGCTGCCGCGGCTCGGGCTGCGGCAGCGCGATTCCCGTCTGCTCGCGTTAGACGGTCGCCGCCTCCATGTTCTTCGTGACGACGTCCACCGTCTGCTGCAGTTCCTTCGTCGGACTGAACTCGACAACCTCGGTCCCTGCATAGAGCACCGGCGTGTGACCCGCCGGCATGTAGTACGCATCGCCCGTCTCGAACGTTTCCTCGCCGTCCGCGGTCTTGAAGCCCACCTTGCCCTTGATCACGTAGCCCCAGTGCTCGCACTGGCAACGATCGTCGGGCAGGCCCTTGAAGACCTCAGCCGGATCAGCGTCCGCGGTGTACGTCTCGAACGCGACCGTGTAGCCGCCGTCGAAGTTCTCGTAGTGGCCCTCGTAACCCTCCATCTGCATCGAGTCCGAGGCGGTCGCCTTGGATGCCTTCGGCATCTCGCACCTCCTTTGCGTGTCGAGCGAGCGTATGCCCCTGGCTCGTGAGAGACAAGCTACGTCGACGAGGTACCGGAGCCGTCCCGCGACGTGCGATTCTTCTGTGGGATGGAGCGCGGCTGGAAGACTGCGAAACTGACCGAGATTGCCGGTTCGTACGAAATCCCGGTACCGGGACAGCCCGAGCTCACGCTCGAGGAGGAGTGGGAGGCGACGAAGAAACGCGACCCGGCGGCGATCGACCGCTGGCAAGCCTTTGAGGACCGGTGGCCTGACAGCGATCGCAGGACCCACGCCGTCCGGAGGCACTTCGGCGTCGAGTCATTCGGCTGCAACTGCTACTCCGCGTCCAGCGGGGGGCCGTTGATCGTTCCGCACGACGAGCGAGCCTATGGACAGGAGGAGCTCTACCTCGTCGTCGAGGGCCGGGCGCGGTTCGTCTCCGACGGAGAGGACGTCGAGGTGGGTGCAGGCGAGGTGCTGGTCGCCAGCCCGGAGGTCCAGCGCGAGGCTCACGCGCTCGAGAGCCCGCCGACGCTGTTCCTCGTCGGGGGCGTGCCCGGCCGCGCCTACGAGCCGCCGCCGTGGTCGCGCGACGCCTCAGAAGATGCCTGACCGGGGTCTCATGCCAGCATCGGGCGCATCGATCCTTCACACCATCCGCCTGGGCTTGACGCCGAGACGATGCGGCAGCTCGGCCACCGCATCGTCGCGGAAGCCGAGCGCCTCGTTGTGGAACGCTTGATGGTGCTGGTGTGATCGACCCGCTCGAACGCTGGCGCGAGTACGGCGAGAAGCCGGACTACGCAGGCTTGCTCACCTTCGGCGGCGCACCGTACACGCAGGATCCGGCGCTCCTCGCCGGATTCGACGTCGCCATCGTCGGAGCGCCCACGGACGATCTGGTCTCGGACCGCCCCGGGACGCGGTTCGGCCCGCGGGCGATCCGCGCCGCCAGCTGTCCGCCTGGGCCGCATCTCGAGGCGAAGATCGACGCATTCGCCGAGCTCAGGATCGTTGACTTCGGTGACGCGCCCGTCATGCCGGCCGATGCCGCGCGCTCGCACGCGGCGATCGAGGCGACGGTGGGACAGGTGCTCGACGCCGGACTGATCCCGATCGTCCTCGGCGGAGACCACTCGATCGCCGAACCGGACATCCGCGCCTGCGCCGCACGCCATGGTCCCGTCGGGCTCGTCCACTTCGACACGCACACCGACACGGGGCGTGAGGTGTTCGGCGTGGAGATCTCCCACGGCACACCGATGTTCCGGCTGGTCGATGCCGGACATATCGATCCGAGGCGCTACGTCCAGATCGGGCTGCGCGGTTACTGGCCGGGCGAGGCGGAGTTCGGCTGGCAGGCTGAGCGGGGCATCGCGAGCTTTTTCGCGCACGCCGTGCGCGAGCTCGGCATCGACGAAGTGGTTCGCCAAACCGTCACGCGCGTCGGCGACGGCCCGGTCTACCTCACGGTCGACGTCGACGTGCTCGATCCGGCGTTCGCGCCGGGGACGGGCACACCGGAGCCCGGCGGCATGACGAGCACGGAGCTCCTGGGAGGATGTAGACGCCTCGCGCAAGAGCTCGAGCTGGTGGGCGCCGAGGTCGTAGAGGTGATCCCCACGGCGGTCGGCTCAGCCGACATCACCGCGCTCGTGGCCGATCGGATCGTCCGAGAGATCCTGACCGGCATCTCCTTACGTCGGCGCCCTTGAATGTCGGCAATGATTGAAGTCGTGGCCGGGAGAAACAGGCGATTGCCCGTTGGAACGGTCGTCGTAGCCGTCGCTGCGCTCGTGCTCGCAGGGACTCCAGCCGCGGCGACTCCGAGGCTCAGCGTCCATCCGGCAAGCATTGCCCGCGGTGGCACGGTGACGGTGAGCGGCACGGGCTGCAGGGCGGGAGATGTGGTCTATCTGATCTCTCCGCCGTTCGTGGGCAACGCCTTTGTCGCGCATTCCGTCGCAACGCGAGCCCGCTCGAATGGTGCATTTTCGCGTCGCGTCCGGATACGAGCGTCGATCCATGCCGGTCACTACCTGATCACTGCCCGTTGCGGCGGTGGAAACCTCGGGGTCTCCGCGCGTCTCCGGGTGTACTGATTCGCGAGCAGGGACTCGCGATCGCGTCCGCGCCCGTCGCCAGTACGAGCGAGCGATCGTGCATCTCATGTAAGTTGCATCTTACGTAAGAATGTGCTTACATAAAGAGCCGTGGAGGCCGCGCTCAAAGCCATCGCCGCACCCAGGCGGCGGCAGATTCTCACCCTCGTCCGCGACGGCGAGCTAAGCGCCGGCGAGATCGCGTCCCACTTCGACGTCACGCGGCCTGCGGTCTCCCAGCACCTGAACGTCCTGAAGGAGGCGGGGCTCGTGAGCGAGCGACGCAACGGCACGAGACGCCTGTATCGAGCACGTCCCGAGGGGCTTGCCGAGCTCAAGGACTTCCTCGAGGAGTTCTGGGACGTCCGGCTCGAGACACTCAAACGCGAAGCGGAAAAGGAGGAGCGAAAGAAGCATGGACGCAACCACTGAGACCACTACTTACGAACGAACGCTGTCGATCGCTGCCAGTCCGGACACGGTCTGGGAGTTCTTCGTCGACTCCGAGAAGCTCATGCGCTGGAAAGGCATCGAGGCCGAGCTCGATGCGAAGCCCGGTGGGAGGTATCACTGCGAGGTCATCCCCGGGCACACGGCGCGTGGCGAGTTCGTAGAGCTCGACCGGCCGCGCCGGCTGGTCTTCACCTGGGGCTGGGACGGACAAGAGGGCGTCCCGCCGGGCTCCTCAACGATCGAGGTCGACCTGACGCCCGAAGGCGACGGCACGAGTCTTCGCTTCGTGCACAAGGACCTGCCGAGCCCCGAGGCTGTCGCGTCACACGCGCACGGCTGGGATCACTATCTGCCGCGGCTCGAGATCGCTGCCGCCGGCGGCAACCCCGGAGAGGATCCGTGGGTCACGCAAGCACCATCGATGTGAGAAAGGAAAACGCAATGACTCATCCCGTCCTGCACTTCGAGATCTCGGGCAAGGATCTCGACAAGCTCAACAGCTTCTATGCCGACCTCTTCGGCTGGAAGACCCAGAAGGTTCCCGGTGACATGCCGTACGCCATGGTCGAGAAGGAAGACGGCGGCATCGGCGGCGGCATCGGGGAGGCGCCGAACGGCAACGGCCACGTCACCTTCTACGTCGGCACCGACGACCCCCAGGCGACCCTCGACAAGGCCGAAAAGCTCGGCGGCAAGACGATCATGCCGGTGACGGAGCTTCCACAGGTCACCATCGCACTGTTCGC
>CATPAS010000292.1 GCA_955652075.1 uncultured Gaiellaceae bacterium
AGTCTCCTGGGCGAGAGCATGGTCGGCATGGCCGTGCTGCTGGCCGCCGCGGTGCTCGTTGATGCGAAGCCGCCGGTTCAGCCGGCGCCCGCGCCGCCTGCGGCGAGTAGCGTTCGGAGGTAGATGCTCTGGGCGATATCCGGCGGCGCGGGCTTCCTCGGCCTGCACCTCTCTCGACGGCTGCTTGCCGACGGGCATGACGTACGAACCCTCGACGTCGTCCCGCTCGACGACGCCGAGCTCGAACGCTCGGTCGACGAGCTGCGCGGCGACATCCGCGATCGCGACAGCGTCGGCAAGCTCGTGCGCGGCGCCGACGTGGTCGTCCACGCGGCTGCAGCGTTGCCGATCCAGGCGTCTCGCGGGTCGATCCGTTCGGTGAACGTCGGCGGAACGGAGAATGTCCTGCGGGCCGCGGACGACGCCGGCGTCAGGCGCGTCGTCTTCATCTCCTCGACCGCGGTCTACGGCGTGCCGGAGAAGCATCCGATCGAGGAAGCAGATCCTCTTGTCGGCGTGGGCTGGTACGGCGAGTCGAAGATCGACGCAGAGGGACTGTGCCGCGTGGCGGCCGTCGAGACGACGATCGTGCGCCCCAAGACCTTCATCGGAGCGGAGCGCCTGGGCGTGTTCGAGATCCTCTTCGACTGGATCCGAGAAGGACGCCGGATCTACACGCTCGGCAAGGGCCACAATCGCTATCAGCTCCTCGCGGTCGAAGATCTCGTCGACGCGATCGTGCGAGCCGGGGACGAGCCGAAGGCGGCGCGAGAGACGTTCAACGTCGGCGCCACGGAGTTCGGCACGGTGCAGTCCGACCTGCAGGCGCTGATCGACCATGCCGGCTCGTCTTCGCGGCTGCAGCCCGTCCCCGTGAAGCCGGCGGAGATCGCGCTGCGGGCCCTGGAGCTGTTGCGCGTCTCGCCGCTGGCGGAATGGCATTACAAGACGGCGCACAAGGACTCGTTCGTGGACGTCTCGAAGGCGCAGCGGCTCCTCGGCTGGCAGCCGCGACTGTCGAACCGCGACGCGCTGATCGAGACCTACGACTGGTATCTCGCAAACCGCGGTCGCGTGGGCGGCGCGGGGGTCACGCACCGCGTCCCCTGGAACCAGCAGGCGCTCGGGCTGCTGAAGCGACTCTCGTGATCTTCCTCTCGGAAGCGGAGGTGCGCGAGCTGCTCGACCTCGACGAGCTCGTCGATGCGCTCGCCGACGCACACAGAGAGCTCAGTGCAGGCGAGGCCTCGATGCCGCCGCGGATCGCAGCGCTGGTCCAGGAGCGGGAGGGCTTGCTCGGCGTGATGCCGTCGTACCTTCCCTCCGCAGGGCTTGCCTGCAAGCTCGTCACGCTCTTCCCGCAGAACACCGACCGGCACACGCACCAGGCGGTGATCGTCGTCTTCGACCCGGAGAACGGCACGCCGCTGGCGCTGATGGACGGGACGTACATCACGGCGACGCGCACCGCCGCGGGCTCCGCGCTTGCCACACGGCTCCTCGCGCGGGAGGACGCCCAGGTGCTCGCGCTCCTCGGCACCGGAGTTCAGGCGCGCTCACACGTCCGCGCGCTGCCGCGCGTCCGTGCGTTCGCCGAGATTCGCATCGCGGGCCGCGACCGCGCGAGGGCCGAGGCGCTCGCGGAGGAGATCGGACCGCACGCACGCGCGGTGGGCTCGTACGAGGAAGCGATCCGGAATGCCGACGTCGTCGCGGCGACCACGCACTCGACCGATCCGATCGTGCGGCGCGAGTGGCTGTCGCCCGGTGTTCATGTGAACTCGGTCGGTCTCAATCCCACCGGGCGCGAGGTGGACGAGCAGACTGTCGCGGACGCGCTGCTCGTCGTCGAGTCGCGCGAGTCCGCATTGGCGCCGCCTCCTGCGGGAGCGCCCGAATTGGTCGGCATCAGCCCTGCGCATGTTCATGCTGAGCTCGGGGAGCTCGTCGCCGGTACGAGGCCGGGGCGCAGCTCCCGGGATGAGATCACCCTGTATAAGTCAGTCGGTGTCGCCGTCCAGGACATCGCCGCAGCGGCTCTCGTGCTTGCGGCCGCAAAGGGACGGTCGATGGGGCGGGCAATTGAGCTGGAGGAACTGACATGAGCAGCAACAACGACTTCAGACCGGGGCTCGAAGGCGTCGTCGCCGTCGAGACGGAGATCATGGAGCCCGACCGCGAAGGCGGGTCTCTTCGGTACCGCGGTGTGGATGTCGAGCCGCTTGTCGGGAAAGTTCCCTACGAGAACGTCTGGGGCCTCCTCGTCGACAACGACCTGAATTCGAAGATGCCCGAGCCGGAGCCGTACGAGCCGGCGCGCCTCACCGGCAACGCGCCCGCCGACCTCCAGGCGGAGACGGCGCGGCTCTCGGGCGAGTGGAAGCTCGGGAAGCTCAACGAGATCTCCGACGAGCAAGCGCGCGTGGATCTCGGCCGGCTGTCGTCGCAGATGATGTCGATCGTCGCGCGCTCCGCACGTCTCGCCGACGGTAAGACCGATCCTGTCCCCGACGCAGTGGTTGCGCGCGGCAAGACTGCGGCCGAGAGGTTTCTGCTCCGGTGGCGCGGCGAGGCCGACCCTCGTCACGTGCAGGCGATCGACACGTACTGGATCTGCACGGCCGAGCACGGGTTGAACGCTTCGACATTCACAGCTCGTGTTGTCGCGTCGACGGGCGCCGACTGCGGCGCGGCACTCTCGTCAGCCGTCGGTGCGCTCTCGGGCCCATTGCACGGCGGCGCCCCCGCGTACGTGAAGCCGATGCTCGACGAGGTCAAGAAGACGGGCGACGCAGCGAAGTGGGTCGAGGACACGCTCGCTCAGGGGAAGCGCATCATGGGCTTCGGCCATCGCGTCTACCGCGCGGAGGACCCGCGCTCACGCATCCTGAAGCGGACGGCGAAGGAGCTCGGGTCGCCATACGTCGAGGTGGCGGAGGAGCTCGAGGGCGCGGCGCTCGCAGCGCTGCAGAAGCGCTCGCCGGATCGTGTTCTCGCCACCAATGTCGAGTACTACTCGGCGGTCGTCCTCGACATCGCCGAGATCCCGCCGCCGCTCGCACCGGCGATGTTCGCCTGCTCGCGCGTGGCCGGCTGGTCGGCGCACATCCTCGAGCAGAAGAAGACGGGCCGCCTCTTCCGGCCGTCCGCGCGCTACGTCGGTCCGGCCGAACGTAGTCTCAGCTGACACGTCCCGAACGGCTGGGGTCAGACCCTGGTACTTCAAGACGTGGCTCTCAAAGTAGGGTCCCGCCATGGAGCTGACCGAGTACCGCGAGCGGTTCCCGATCCTCCGCGACACGACGTACCTCATCAACCACTCGCTGGGCGCGATGCCTGAGGCCGCGGAGCAACGCTTGCTCGAGTACGCACGTATGTGGAAGGAACGGGGAATCCGGGCCTGGGGTGAGGGCTGGTGGGAGATGCCGATGACCGTCGGCGACCAGGTGGGCCGCATCATCGGAGCGCCGCCCGGGTCGACCGTCATGCATCAGAACGTCGCGGTCGCCGAGGCGATCATCCTGTCCTGCTTTCGGCCCGTCGACCCGCACCGGAACCGCGTCGTCTACGAAGAGGGGAACTTTCCGAGCGTCCGCTACCTGTACCAGGCGCAACCGGATCTCGATGTCGTTGTCGTCGACGACGACCAGGCGATCGTCGAGGCGATCGACGAGCGCACGCTGCTCGTCCCGATCACGCACGTCCTCTTCAAGTCGGCGGAGATCCAGGACGTCGCCGCCATCGTGCACCGCGCACACGAGGTCGGCGCGCACGTCGTCCTCGATGCATACCAGTCGGTTGGAATCGTCCCGCTCGACGTCGCCGCGCTGAACGTCGACTTCGCGGTCGGCGGTAGCGTCAAGTGGCTCTGCGGCGGTCCGGGGAACGGCTGGCTCTACGTCCGGCCGGATCTCGCCGATGTGCTCGAGCCGACCTCCGTCGGCTGGCAGGCGCACGCGCGTCCCTTCGGCTTCGAGCCCGAGCTCGACTACGCGGACGGCGCGGCGCGCTTCCTCACCGGCACGCCGAACGTTCCCGCGCTCTACGCCGCGACCGCGGGGTACGACCTGATCGAGGAGATCGGCGTCGATCGCATCCGCGAGAACTCGGTCCGCCAGACGCAGCTGCTCATCGACCTGCTTGACGATGCCGGCTTCGAGGTCGGCAGCCCGCGCGACTCCGCGCGTCGCGGTGGCACCGTCACCGTGCGCACGCCGGAGTTCGAAGCGGTGCACAAGGAGCTGAGCGAACGCCAGATCCTCTGCGACTTCCGTCCCGACGCGGGACTTCGGCTCGGCCCGCACTTCTACAACACCGACGATGAGCTCCGCCACGCTGTCACCCAGATCGCGGAAATCGTGGAGACCGGGGCCTACGAGCGCCATCTGGGCGCCACCGCCCATTTCTAGTCCCCCATTCGGGGCGCTTCCTAACAAGTCTCTAGGTTTCAATGCCGAAAATACCGTTGTGAGGATCCTCGTCGCCGTCTGCGCAGCTCTGCTTTTGCCTGCATCTGCGTCTGCCTCCGAGATCATCGACCGGAACGCGCAGAACGTCAGGCTCGCCGTCGTCGCGAGCGGTCACGCGCTGGTCACCTACAAGGTCGGCGGGCGCATCATGCACGTCCAGGTGTGGGGGGCGGTCAACGCGCGGCAACCGACGAAGAGCCGGCCGCAGGTCAGCTTTCGGAAGGATTATTCGGGCAGGTACTGGACCTCGTTCAGGAACCAGTGTCGGCCGTACGACGGGCCGACGCTCGCGTTCCGGATAACTGCCTGCGCCGCGCCCGACGGCTCGTACTGGGCGCTCCAATCCTGGCGTAGGTCGCTTCCGAACTTCGACGGCGCTCCGAGCAGCGGGCTGGGCGCATGGGAGCTCCACCTCTCCCACTGGTCGGGTGCGATCGCCACGCTGGACGCATGGACCGACTGGGTCTACGACGGCCGGTACCACCACCTGTTCGGGCGGCTCACGTACGACGGCGAGCCCGTGTACGGCTTCACGGCGACGCGCTTCGGCTCGCCGTC
>CATPAS010000293.1 GCA_955652075.1 uncultured Gaiellaceae bacterium
CACGCCGGTTTTGGTCGTGCTCGCTTACCGGTACAGCCACGTCGCCCACCCGACGCTGCGCGACGTGCAGCAGAAGCTCGCCGACGTCGCCACCGTTGCCGAGGAGAACATCGTCGGCGTCCACGTGGTGAAGTCGTTCGCGCAGGAGCCGCAAGAGTTGGAGAAGTTCACCGGTCGTTCCGAGGCCGTCTTCCGACAGACGGTGCGCGCCAACCGGCAGCGGGCGCTGTACGTTCCGTTCATTTCCTGGGTGCCGCTGCTCGCGCAGGCCGCCGTCCTGCTGGTCGGGGCCCGCATGGTCGCGCACGGCGGACTGACCGTCGGCGGCTTCGTCGCCTTCAACCTCTATCTCGGGATGCTGATCATGCCGCTGCGCTCTCTCGGCATGTGGATCGGCCAGGCGCAGCGCGCGACCGCGTCGGGGGAGCGGATCTTCCAGGTGATGGACGAGCCCGAGGAGATTGCGGACGGGCCCGATGCACTCGAGTTGCCGGAGGGAGGCGGCCACCTCCGCTTCGAGGGCGTCGGCTTCGAGTACATGGATGGGCGTCCCGTGCTGCAGGACATCGATCTCGAGCTCGCACCGGGAACGACGATCGCGCTCATCGGTCACACAGGCTCGGGCAAGACGACGCTTACCTCGCTCGTGCCGCGTTTCTACGACGTGACCTCGGGCCGCGTCACGCTCGACGGCGCAGACGTCCGTGACGTGAAGCTCAACGCCCTCCGCCACGCGATCGGCGTCATCTCTCAGGATCCGTTTCTGTTCTCGGCCACCGTCCGCGAGAACATCATGTTCGGCGCTCCCGATCTCGACGACGCCGAGGTGGAGCGCACCGCCCGGCTCGCGCAGGCCCACGAGTTCGTCGAGCGGTTGCCCAACGGCTACGACACCGTCATCGGAGAGCGCGGCATCACGCTCTCGGGTGGTCAGCGCCAGCGTCTCGCGATTGCCCGGGCGCTCGCAGTCGATCCGCGCGTGCTGATCCTCGACGACGCGACGGCGTCAGTCGACGCCTCGACCGAAGCGCGGATCCGCGTCGGCCTGCGCGAGGCGATGCGGAACCGGACGACGCTGATCATCGCCCACCGACTCTCGACGATCGCCCTCGCGGACGAGGTCGTCGTGCTCGACGACGGACGCATCGCGGCGCGCGGCACACACGAGGAGCTGCTTGCGACGAGCCAGGTGTACCGCGACATCTACGAGCACGGGCTGCTCGAGCGGCAGTTCGCGGACGCCGTCGAGGCGCGCGCGGAAACCGACGCGCTGGAGGCTGCGTCCTGATGCGCTGTGTCGACACGCAATTGGCACGGTGGTGTGCGTCTTCCTCGGGTACCGTCGATTGCGGGTGGCGGGCGGCGGCTTTCCCCTCCCGGGTGGGGCCGCGCGCGTGTGTACTTGAAAGAGGTCACCGCCAGTGAGGGTCTGGCAGCCGGGTACCCACCTGAGCTCGATCAAGAAGGTCGAGGTCGAAGACTGGTCCTGGCGGCGCACGCGACGGCGCATTGCGGCGCTCGCCCGGCTGACCAAGCCGTATAGGACGCGTACCGCGTTCTCCGTGCTCTCGCTGCTCGTTGCCACCGCCACGGCGCTGGCGCCGCCCTTCCTCGCCAAGTACGCGGTCGACGACGGGATCCGTAAGCACGACCTCGCGAAGCTCTGGTGGATCGTCGGGGCGTTCGTCCTGGCCGGCCTGCTCAACTGGGCAATGAGCTACGTGCAGACGTACCTCACGGGCTGGGTCGGCGAGCGCATCCTGGCCGACCTGCGCATCGCGCTCTTCCGTCATCTCCAGCGGCTCTCCCTCGGGTTCTACGAGCGCACCCGAGCAGGAGTGATCATCAGCCGGCTGACGAACGACGTCGAGGCGATCGACCAGCTGGTCACGGACGGCGTCACGAGCCTCGTCCAGAACAGCCTCACGCTGATCGGCACGGCGATCCTGCTCTTCATCCTCGATTGGCGGCTTGCACTCGCGACGCTGGCGGTGATCCCGCTCATGAGCATCGCGACCGTGATCTTCCGCGTGCGCTCCACCCGGGCGTATCGCGCGGTCCGCGAGCACCTCGGCCTCGTGACGGCGACGCTCGCAGAGGACATCGCAGGCATGCGCATCGTGCAGGCGTTCACGCGCGAGGACGCCAACACGCGGAACTTCAAGGCCGTCAGCGAACGCTACCGCGACTCGAACATGGAGACGGTCGTCCTGAACGCCCTCTACTTCCCGTTCGTCGATCTTCTCTCGTCGATCGCACTCGCGGTCGTGCTGGGCTACGGCGGCCATCTCTACTTCAACGGCGGCGTCACGCTTGGAACGCTGTTCGCCTTCATGCTCTACGTGCAGAACTTCTTCGACCCCGTGCAGCAGCTCTCGCAGCTGTACAACACGTTCTTGTCGGCCACCGCGGCGCTCGACAAGATCATGGACGTCATGGAAGAGGAGCCGGAGGTTCTCGACCGGCCAGGGGCAGAGCCTCTCCCGCTCGTCGAGGGCCGGGTTGCCTTCGACAGAGTCCGCTTCGGATACGGGACCGGGCCGGAGGTCCTGCACGAGCTCGACCTGGACGTCCCCGCCGGGACGACCGTCGCGCTCGTCGGGCACACGGGCGCGGGCAAGTCCACGATCGCCAAGCTGCTCGCGCGGTTCTACGACCCCCGCGACGGCCGCATCACGATCGATGGTCACGACCTGCGCGACGTCACCCAGTCATCGCTACGGCAGCAGCTCGGCATCGTTCCGCAGGAGGGATTCCTCTTTGCCGGCACGGTGACCGAGAACATCGCCTTCGGCCGGCCGGATGCCACACCGGAGGAGGTCGTCCAGGCGGCACAGACGGTCGGCGCGCACGATTTCATCCTGCGCCTCGAGGACGGCTATGAGACGCAGCTCCAGGAGCGCGGGTCACGCCTCTCGCTCGGCCAGCGGCAGCTCGTCGCGCTGGCGCGCGCGCTCCTCGCCGATCCCCGTCTCCTCATCCTCGACGAGGCCACTTCTTCGGTCGACATCGGCACCGAGCGCAAGATCGAGCGGGCGTTGAGGCTCCTGCTCTCCGGTCGAACGGCCTTCATCATCGCGCATCGGTTGTCGACGATTCGGGATGCCGACCTGATCGTCGTGCTGGAGCACGGCCGGATCATCGAGCAGGGGACGCACGACGAGCTGCTCGCAAAACGGGGCCTCTATACGTCTCTCTATGGAGACTGGGCCGCAGACGTGGCCTAATACCCGTATGGCCCTCGACAAGGAGACCGAAGAGCGGATCGAACAACCTGTCTCGGAGGAGGCCGAGCGGGAGACCCGGCTCACTCCCGCCGAGGCGGTCAAGCAGATGAAGATCAACGTCCCGGTGCGCGGCAACCGCAAGCTGAGGCGGCTGCTCGAACGCGTCAACGACGACACGGAGCTCAAGGGATGGTGGCACGTGTCCAACGTGAATGCGGTCGTGCGCTTGCAGATCAACGACCACTCCTGGGTGCACATCCAGATCGTCGCCAACGTTGCCCTCAAGCTCCTGCGCCAGCTGACGAAGCACCACATCGAGCCTTCGGTCGTTCGTGACTACGGCTACGAGAACGACGATGCGGAAGTTGTCGTCCTCCTCGGCGCGCTCACCCACTGCATCGGGATGTCGGTGCACCGCGAAGGGCACGAGGACTTCAGCCTCTTCCTCGCCGAGCCGAAGCTGCGGGAGCTCCTGCGCGACATCTACGAGGAGCCGGATCTGACGGTGGTCGTCTCCGAGGTTCTCAGCGCGATCACGAGCCACCGCGACTACGGGAAGCCGCTGACCCTCGAAGCCGGAATCGTGCGCGTCGCCGACGCGCTCGACATGGAGCAGGGCCGCTCACGGATTCCGTTCGCGCGTGGCTCGATCTCGATTCACTCCCTCAGCGCCGCCGCAATCGAGGACGTCGCGATCAAGGACGGTGAGCAGCGTCCCGTCCTGATCGAGATCACGATGAACAACTCCTCGGGGATCTACCAGGTGGACAGTCTGCTGAAGGCGAAGCTCCAGGGCTCCGGCCTCGAACAGTACGTCGAGGTCGTCGCGCACATCGACACCGAGGCTGAGAAGCGCCTGGTGCCGATCTACCGGCTCGAGACCTAGAAAGAAGGCCCATACGGGATTCGAACCCGTGCCGCCGCCGTGAGAGGGCGGTGTCCTAGGCCACTAGACGAATGGGCCGAACCGGGATTCAGTCTAGCGAGGGGCGGAAGGAATCGCCCCACGCTGGGAGCCCCGCGCACGCCTGAGAGAGGCGTTTTCTGCAGGAACGACGCCGAGAGGACCGCAACTAGCGCCGGTACAATGGCGACCCGTTGCGGGGTCGTCTAATGGTAGGACGCCTGACTCTGGATCAGGTAGTCAAGGTTCGAGTCCTTGCCCCGCAGCCTTACGAAAGCCCCGCGACGGCGGGGTTTTCTGTTGCCGGGACTGACAGCGAATCGTCAGGCGTCACGCCGTTACTGCCCAGCCGTGGTCGATCGCGTCATCGGCCACCTGGCTCAACGTCTTCAACGTCTTGTTGATGCTCTCGTTCGACAACGGCCGCGCGCCACGATTCGGCTGTTCAAGAACACGCAAGGCTAGCGAGGAGG
>CATPAS010000294.1 GCA_955652075.1 uncultured Gaiellaceae bacterium
CGCAGTACACCGACCTGAAGCTGCGCGACAAGAGAGTTCGCTACTGGGTGATGGAGAACTGCTCAGGCCGCTTCGAGCCGAATGACGAGGTCGACCGCATCGAATGGCTCACGCTGGACGAGGCTGCCGAACGCCTGAGTTACCGTCGCGACCTCGACGTTCTGCAGTCACTCGAGCTGACTCGATGATCCGTCCCTAACCGGTCGCAGCGGCGAGCTCGCCGAGCGCGAGCAGCGCCGCACCCTCACGAATGCCGCCACGTCCTACCTCGAGCCCGATCCCGAGACGGCGCTGCACTTCCATGAGGATGAGCGTGCCGGCGAGGAGCGTGCGCGCACGAGCGCGGTCGACGCCGTAGTCAGCTGCGATGGCCCGGTTGGAGCGCTTGGCCAGCTTGCGCGCGGCGCTCGCAAGTGTTTCGGGCTCGAGTGTCGATCCGACGATGCGGCGCAGCGCGCGAGCCGTTCCACCGGTTGCGATCCCCGCCAGGGCGAGCGGTGGCGCGAGGTCGACGAAAGCCGCTTCGACGTGGGCCCGCGCAGCATCCAGGTCGCTCTGGCCACGCGGTGCGGTATCGAGCGTTCTCCTCGTGAGTCTCAGCGAACCGAGATCGACCGAACGCACCCAGGCCGGCCCGCCCGAGACAGTCCCTACGACGAGCTGCGTCGAGCCGCCGCCGACGTCGCAAACGGCAATCGAATCAGGTGGGCGCTCCATCGTTGCGACGGCGCCGAACCAGGCGAGCTCACCCTCTTCCTCCGGCCGGAGGACCTTCGTCGGGACGCCCGTTGCCTCCCGCAGAAGCGAGGCCAGCTCGTCGCCGTTATGAGCTTGCCGTCCCGGGGACGTCACGAGCACGTCGATGCGGTCGCAGCCGAGCTTGCGCGCCCGGCGGACGTGTGCGCGGGCGACGGCGGCTGCTTCGGCGAGTTTCTCCTCGCCGAGCGCGCCGGAGCGCTCGATCTCCTCACCGAGCCCGAGCTGAACTCGCTGTTCGCGCAGCGCAACGAGGCGGCCGTCTTCTCGAGCAGCCACCAGCAAACGAAGCGTGTTCGCTCCCACGTCGACGATCCCGACCCGCACTGCGCCGATTCTGACCAGCCAGCCGGTCGTCACCCCTGGCGGGTGCAGTAAACGGCGGAGACGCAAGATCAGCGCGATCCGGAAGCGGCTCGGCGCCGTGCGCGGGCGCGGGCGCTCCGCATGAAGACCTGCTGGGCCTGACGGCCGCGATCACCCTTCTTCGGCCGAAGTCTCATCCAGCGCCCCTCCGAGCTCATTTCCCAGGCTGACGCGTTGTCCGCGAGGAGCACGTCGAAGGCCCTGACGAGATCCTGCTGTGCCCGGCCGTCCTCGACGGGCGCCAGCAGCTCAATGCGATGGTCGAGATTCCGCGGCATCAGATCCGCGCTGCCGAGCAGGAACGTGCGCTTGGCTCCCGCGTCGAAGATGAAGAAACGGCTGTGCTCGAGGAACCGGCCGAGGATGCTGCGCACGCGGATCGTCTCGCTGAGGCCGGGCACACCGGGACGAAGGGTGCAGATGCTACGCGCGACGATGTCGATCTTCGCGCCCTCCTGCGCCGCACGGTAGAGCTCCTCGATCAGCTCCTCGTCGGTCAGGTTGTTGACCTTGATCCGGATGCGCGCCTCCTCACCGTCCGCAGCCGCCCGCCGGACTGCGCGGATTTGCTCCAGCAGGCCCTGGCGTAATCCCCACGGCGCAACGAGCAGCTTGCGGAACGTCTGCGGGCGTCCGAAGCCTGTCAGGTGATTGAAGAGGTCGGCGACGTCTGCGGCGATCTCGGGATCGGCCGTGAAGAGCCCGTAGTCCTCGTACGTGCGGGCGGTGAGAATGTTGTAGTTGCCGGTGCCGAGATGGACGTAGCGGCGGAGCCCATCTCCCTCGCGTCGCACGATGAGCGTCGCCTTCGCGTGAATCTTGAGATTCGGGAACCCGTAGACGACGTGGACGCCGGCCTGCTCGAGCGAACGCGACCAGCCGATGTTCCGCGACTCGTCGAAGCGCGCTTTCAACTCGATCAGTGACACGCTCTGCTTCCCGTGCTCGGCCGCTTCGACCAGCGCGGGCACGACCGGGGAGTCCTCGCTCGTGCGATAAAGCGCAGTCTTGAGCGCGACGACCGCGGGGTCGCGGGACGCCGCGAGCAGAAAAGCCTCGAAGCTCGACGCGAACGAGTCGAACGGATGATGGACGAGGATGTCGTTTCGCTTGATCTCCGCGAACAGCTCCTCGGCGTCGGCCGGCGCGGCGAAGCGTGGATGCACAACCGGATACCACGCCTCATCCTTGAGGTCGGGGCGATCGAGCCTGACGAGCTCCTGGAGCTCGGCGAGATCGAGCAGGCCCTGGATCAAGTAGATCTGCTCCCTGCCCGCGTGCAGGCCTCGCTCCAGTCGCTCGAGCATCCGGCTCGAGATCGAGCCGGAGACCTCGACGCGGACGACGTCGCCGAAGCGCCGGCGCCGCAGCTCGTCCTGCACCGCTTCGAGAAGGTCGTCGGCCTCGTCCGAGACTTCGAAGTCGGCATCGCGTGTGACGCGGAACGTGCAGCATTCGACGATTTCCATGCCGGGGAAGAGACGCGGCAGGAAGTGCCTGATCACCCGCTCGAGCGGCAGGAAGAGCCCGCGCTCGCCGATCGCGAGAAACCGCGGCAGCAGCTCGGGAACCTTCACGCGTGCGAAACGCTCCTCGCCTGTGTCCCCATCGCGGACGAAGATCCCGAGGCTGAGCGAAAGAGGCGAGATGTACGGGAACGGCTGCCCCGGCCCGACTGCCAGCGGAGTCAGGATGGGAAAGATGTCGCGGTCGAAGCGCTGTTCGAGCTCGTCCAGCTCCTTCCGGTTGCAGTCCTCGACGTCGCCGACGACGATCCGGGCGTCGGCGAGCGCCGGACGCAGGTCCCGTTTCCAGAGCTTCGCCTGCGCGGAAGTCAGCTCGAGCGTGCGCTCGCGGACCTCGGCCAGGGTCTCGGGGGCCGTGCGCCCATCGGGAGAGCGGACGAGCAGGCCCGCTTCCTCCTGGTCAAAGGCCACGAACAGGACCGTGCGCAGCGGCAGTGGAGAGAGCAGCGCCCGCGCAACCTCTTGCGGCATGGTGGCCTCCGGTTGTGCACGTCGATCGACGGCCGACCAATTCATCAGAATCGGCATTCCGGCAACCACCGCGCCGGCCGCAGCCGGGAGCTTCAGCCGGCGTGGAGCATCCGGTCTCGACGTCGAGCACCGTCCCCGCATTGGTTGTTGAGAAGCAGGCGATCGGGACGTGGACGGCATTCGGAAAGCGGTTCCAGTCTGCGGCTGACCAACGGTATGAGCCATCAACGTACCCACACACGACCTGAGC
>CATPAS010000295.1 GCA_955652075.1 uncultured Gaiellaceae bacterium
GAGCACGGGTTGGCCGTGTGAGACGAGCACGCGTTGGACGGGCAGGTCGAGCAGCGGGCGCAGGGAACGCCGGAGATCGTCGAGCGAGGCTTTCCCGAGCCAGCGCTGGGGACAGAGTCGCAGCGGATCCAGCGTGGCGCGGGGCTTTGCACCGGCTCCGAGCAGGACGTCGCCCACGACCACCGCCTTCTGGTCCGGCAACCAGTAGACGACCTCTGACTCGCGCGCCGTTGGAAACGCGCGGATGCCGCCCGGAAGGGCAGCTCCGTTCTCGAGCATGTCGGTCACCTTGATGCCGCGGTTCTGCAGCCGCCGCACGGCGCGCCTCGACGCCCATACGTGTGGCGTGCCGAGCTCAGCCGCACTGCGGCCGTGCCAGAAGACCGTCAGGAGGACGTGGTCGGGCCTAGCCATCCCTCGTGGCGGGTCGATCGGATCGATCAGGACGAGCCCGTCCTCAGTGTCGACCGCAAGCGACGCAACTTCCTCCCGCCATTCTTCGTGCAATGCGGTCCAGCGCCTCAACCCGGGAGCCACGTCGGCTATGCGGGTCATCGCCGCGGCTCCTCGTCTGCGAAGGCATTCGTCACCCCTGCAGGTCGTGTATCAGCAAGGCCTGTCTCCCGTCTGCGAGTGAGCCACAGGCGGGCGACGCTCAAGCTGCTTCCTGCGGCGGAGGATCCGGGTCGTCGAAGCGATCTGGGGGCGGCCACAGCTCGCTGACGAGGCGAAGCCGCTCGAGCCGGCGCCGCTCCCTTTCGAGCTCGGGTCCGGAGGATTCGGACGCTGTTCGTGATTCGTCGTCGGTCACGCGCGAGAGCCTACGTCATATACACGCCATCCTCTGTCATGTATCTTCCCGCTCGATGCGGGCGACCCGCCTGGTTTCGCTGCTGCTCGTGCTGCAGCTTCGAGGACAGCTCACCGCTGCGGAGCTGGCAGCCCATTTCGAGGTCTCGGTCCGCACAATCCATCGTGATCTCGAGGCTCTCGGTGCGGCAGGGGTTCCGGTCGAGGCGATCCGAGGGCCCGCCGGCGGCTACCGCCTTGCGGGTGGCTACCGAACCAAGCTGACCGGCTTGACCGCGGCGGAGGCGGAGGCGTTGTTCGTCGCTCCGGCTCCGGCGGCCGAGCTCGGCCTCGGTGGCGTGCTCACGAATGCGCGTCTCAAGGTGCTCGCTGCGCTTCCCTCGGAGCTGCAGGAGCGCGCAAGCCGCGCCGAGCGCTACTTCCATCTCGACACTCGCGGCTGGTTTCGCGCCGAGGACACGGTTCCTCACCTACCGGCGCTTGCCGCCGCGACCTGGCAAGGAAAGCGGCTGAACGCGCGCTACCGGGAAGGACGGAAGGTCGTGCAGCGCACGCTCGACCCGCTGGGGCTCGTGCTCAAAGGCGGTGCCTGGTACCTCGTTGCGCGTCGTAGCGCCGGCATGCGCGTCTATCGCGTGTCACGGTTTGCATCCGTGCACGTTCGGGACGAAGGCTTCCAGCGGCCCGAGGAATTCGAGCTCGGCGCGTTCTGGGAGGACTGGTCGCGGACGTTCGAGCAGTCGCTTCCCCGTGTCGAGGTGAAGCTGAGAGCGAGTGAGCTGGCGCGGCGGTTCCTTCCCGCGGATCACCAAGGGGAGGGCGGTGTCTATGTCGTCGGGTTCCAGAGCCTCGAGGATGCGTTCCGCGAGCTGTTGAAGTTCGGACCCGACGCAGAGGTGCTCGAACCGGTCCAGCTGCGCGCGCGCTTGGCTGCCGCGGCCCGTGAGGTCGCGGCGCTCTACGCTTGACCGCAGTCCGGTCGCCCCGCTAAGGTGCCGTCCAGGTCGTCCGCCGCAGAAGGCAGGCGCCGAGGCAATGGAGCCTCAGAACTCGGTTCGAGTTCTGGGCTCTTTTTTTGTGGTCCCGAGTCGGAAGGAGCGACATGTCGGTCGAAGAGACGAAGCACTACCTGGCGAACGGGCAGGCGAGTGCGCCCGACGCCCGTGAGGCCCTGGAGTGGGCACGCGAGACCACGGCGCAGATGGTCGACCTGAAGTTCTGCGACCTGCTCGGGACGTGGCAGCACATGACGTTGCCGATCCGCGCACTCGACGAATCCGCCTTCGACGACGGCCTCGGGTTCGATGGCTCCTCGATTCGCGGCTGGCAGGGGATCTCCGAGTCGGACATGCTCCTCATGCCCGACGCCTCGTCCGCGATCCTCGATCCTTTCACGGAGGCGCCGACGCTCTCGCTGATCTGCGAGATCGTGGATCCGATCACGCGCGAGCCATATGGGAAGGATCCCCGCCGCCTCGCCGGGCGCGCGGAGGACTACCTGCTCTCGACGGGGATCGCCGACGCGGCCTACATGGGCCCCGAGTGCGAGTTCTTCGTCTTCGACGAGGTCTCGTACGAGCTCGGACCGAATCGCTCGCACTATTCCGTCGATTCCGGTGAGGGCCACTGGAACTCCGGCCGGCCGGGCCTCGGCTACACCGTTCGCGAGAAAGAGGGCTACTTCCCGCCGGCTCCCCACGACACGCTGCACGATCTCCGCACGCGGATGGTGCTGACGCTGGAACGCCTCGGCATCCCATGCGAGTTCCATCATCACGAGGTCGCGTCCGGCGGCCAGTGCGAGATCGACCTTCGCTTCCAGTCGCTGACTCGAATGGCCGATCAGGTCATGACCTACAAGTACGTCGTCAAGAACGTCGCGCGGGCGGCCGGTAAGTCGGTCACGTTCATGCCGAAGCCGATCTTCGGCGACAACGGCTCCGGTATGCACACGCATCAGTCCCTCTGGAAGGAGGGCACGCCGCTGATGGCGGACAAGTCGGGCTACGCCGGGCTGTCGCAGTTGGCGCGCGCGTACGTCGGCGGCCTGCTCGCGCACGCACCGGCATTGCTCGCGTTCTGCGCCCCAACGACCAACTCGTACCGGCGACTCGTACCGGGTTACGAGGCTCCGGTCAACCTCGTCTACTCGATGCGGAACCGCAGCGCTTGCATCCGGATCCCGATGTACTCGGACTCGCCGAAGGCGAAGCGCATCGAGTTCCGGTGCCCCGATGCCGCCGCGAACCCCTATCTCGCGTTCTCCGCGATGCTGATGGCGGGCCTCGACGGGATCCAGAAGGGGCTCGACGCCGGCGAGCCTGCCGACTGGGATCTGTTCGAAGAGGACCGCGGGGTGGCGCAGGTGCCGGGCTCGCTCGCCGAGGCGCTCGACGCGCTGGAGCGGGACCACGAGTTCCTGACCGCGGGCGGCGTGTTCAGCGAGGAGCTGATCCGCACGTGGATCGACTTCAAGCGCGAGAACGAGGCCGACGTCGTGCGTCTGCGGCCTCATCCCGCGGAGTTCTCCCTGTACTACGACTGCTGAAAGGAGGCGAACGTGTTGGAGCTCGGCGTACGGCCCAACGACACGCTTGCTGATCCGCCGTCCGTCGAGCTCCGGCACCTCGAGCCGGGCGACTGGCCGGCTGTTGCGGAGATCTACTGGGACGGGATGCGCGACGGCCTCGCGACCTTCGAGACGGAGGTTCCGTCCTGGGAGGCCTGGAACGCAGCACATCTCTGGGGCCACCGTCTCGTTGCCGACCTGCTCGGGGAAGTGGTTGGATGGGCGGCGCTGTCGCCTGCATCGACGCGGCGGTGTTACCTCGGCGTCGCCGAGGACAGCGTCTACGTCGGGCGTGAGGCACGAGGTCTCGGCATCGGCCGGACGCTGCTGCAGGAGTTGATCGCAGGGGCGGAGGCCACGGGCATCTGGACGATCCAGACGTCGATCTTTCCGGAGAACCGCGCTTCGCTGGCTTTGCACGAGCGCTGCGGTTTCCGCGTGGTGGGCACACGCGAGCGCGTGGCGAAGCGCGACGGAATCTGGAGAGACACCGTGTTCCTCGAGCGGAGAAGCGAGGTAGTCAAATGACCAA
>CATPAS010000296.1 GCA_955652075.1 uncultured Gaiellaceae bacterium
CGCTCGTCGGCTGGGCCGCGGCGACCGGGAACCTCACGCTGCCGGCGCTATGGCTCTTCCTGATCGTGTTCTTCTGGACTCCCCCACACTTCTGGGCGCTTGCACTGCTGATCCGGCGCGACTACGAGGCGGCGCGCATCCCGATGCTTCCCGTGGTGCGCGGCATACGCGAGACGACACGACAGATCTTTCTGTACTCACTGGTTCTGGTTGCGGTCACAGTCGTGCCGTTCGCCTGGGGGACGCTCGGCCTCGTCTATCTCGGTGTCGCTCTGGCCCTCGGCGCCGCTTTCCTGCTCCTGGCCGTGAGGCTGCGGCGCGACACGACGCCCCGGCAGGCGTCCGTCCTCTTCCATTTCTCGCTTCTGTACCTCGCGCTGCTCTTCGTGGCCATGGCGTTGGATCCGCTCCTGTAGATGGCCGAGCAGATCAGACCCGTTGAGCCGACCCCGGAAGTGGCACGGAGGAACGTCACGCTCGGCGTGGCACTGCTCGGTCTCGCGATCCTCATCGCCGCTGGGTCGATCGTCGTGGCGCTCGTGTACCTGCACTACGACTGAGCCGCAGCTAAAGGAATCCCGGCCCGGAGCCGATCTGGCACTAGATGACGCGTTCGTCTCGGTTCCTCCTGCCCTTTGCCCTGCTGGCCGTGGCGGCCTCGCTGGCCGTCGCCGTGCCGCGGGCCGCGGCGATCGACCCATTTCCGAACACCGGCGTTGCGACGCTCTCGAGCGACCATTTCCAGATCCACTACAGCCGTGACGTCGCGCCCTGTCCCGGCGCCGCCATCTCACAGGAGAAGGCCGGCGAGGTCCTCGGCATGGCAGAGCGGGCTTACGCTCTCTACAGCAGCTGGGGATACACGGTGCCGATTCCAGGCAACGGCGCCCTGGTCGATATCTCAGTCGACGACTTTACGACCGGGTGCGTCCCGTACCACTCGATTCCGATCGGCACGCCGGCGCCATTGGGTCGCTGGGACGCCGTCATCGCACCCGTCGCGCCCGCCGGGGCCGGCGAGGTTCACCTCAACGTCGCGACAGGCCTCGCCTACCACGTCATCGCGCACGAGGTCTTCCATCTGTTCGCGAACGCGGTCGCGTCCGGGACCGACCAGTGGCTGCAAGAAGGTCTGGCCGAGTGGGCGGCCGTGCGAGCTGATGCGGCGGTCGGCGGTCTCGAGCTCAACCCGGACCGGACGATGGACTGCGTCGGCTCCGAGTGCGGCGACAGCGAATTCGACAAGAACGGCTATCCGGGTTGGATGCTCGTCGAGTACCTCGCAGAGCGCTTCGGCGACGCCAAGGTCAAGTCCGTGCTCGACGCGGCCGCGGCCAACCCCGGCTGGACCGGAACGCAGGCCCTCTCGAGCGTCGTGCAACCGCTCGGCCCCACGCTCGGCAAGTTCTTCGAGGACTACACGACGACCCGCATGACCGGCAGCTTCACCTCCGCCGTCCTCGCCGGAGTCCTGCCGAAGACCCAAGCCTCCATCGTCGTCGCCTCGTCCAGCGGCGCGATCTCCCCCGTGACGCTCGCCGTCAATCATCTTGCGGTCCGGTTCGTCGATCTCGCGCACGGACTCGACACCGATACGGGCCCGTGCTTCTCGGCTTCGCTCGCCCTCAAGGTCGCGCTGCCGGCAGGCGTCGCGTCGACGCCCTACTACTACGCGAACGCGAAGGGCGCAGTGGCCCAGGCGTTCTCCGTCTCCGGCACCACAGCGTCACTGACGGTTCCCTGGAACACCTGCGGCACGAGCCCGCATGGGTATGTCTCCCTCCCCAACGAGACGAACGACGTCAGCCCGCCCGCCCTGGACGGTCGTGAGTTCACGGTCTCGGGCACGGTGACGGTCGACAAGTCGAAGCCGGCGGCGGCGAACGAGGCGCCTGCCGGCGTCAAGGTCATCGGCCCCGTCGTTCAGACGCCGACGACCGACCCCGCACCCGACCTCACGCTGCACGCGCCGGAGCTCATCCGTGTCTCCGCGAAGACGAGACTCCTCCGCTTCATTGTCTTCTCGAGCGGCGACGGCACCCTGAAGGCGACGCTCGGCTCGACCTGGCTCGGCTCGGCCGGCCTCCAGGCCGGCAACAACGACGTTCGGTTCGTCCTGCCGACGCAGATGCTCATGAGCCTCCGCAAGACGAACACCCCGTCCAACGTCCTGATGCTCACGAGCTATTCGCCCGGCGGCACGCAGGGCACGAGCGTCACGCGTCGCGTCGCCTTGCAAGTCGTGAAGAAGACGCTGAAGCCGAAGCGCCGCAGCTAGCCAGTAAGGTCGCCACGTGGCGGCCGACGGGATCTTCCTCGCAGTCTCCGAGGAGCCCCGTGCAGGCATCCGGCTGGCGGTCAAGGACCTCCTCGACACCGCAGGGCTCACGACCACGTACGGCTCGGCCGTGTTCGCCGAACACGTCCCGGCGACGAGTGCGGAGTCCGTGCGCCTCGCCGAAACCGCCGGTTACGCAAACGTCGGCAAGACGAATCTCCACGAGTTCGCGTACGGCGTCACCTCGGAAAATCCACACTTCGGAAC
>CATPAS010000297.1 GCA_955652075.1 uncultured Gaiellaceae bacterium
CCGGCACCCCAACACACACAACTAGCGCGAGTCCGTGAGCCGATCCGCTCTGCGGCATCACTCGTGATGCCGCTTAGAAGGACGTATGGGCTTTGCCCGTGCGTCCGTCTAATGCGGATCCTTGTCGTTCACTCACTCACAAAGGAGACTCGCTTTGGCTGCTCTGGATGAGCTCGGGTGGAACGCCGAACTGGCGTCCGCGTTCGAGCAACTGCAAGACGACAATCTGTTTCCGGCCCGCATCGCCGCGCAGCATCGCGGCGAGTTCGTGCTCCTCGCCGAAGAGGGCGAGCTGAGAGCGCGAGCCGCCGGACGCCTCTTCTACGACCACGAGGTGGGCGGACAGTTGCCTGCAGTCGGCGACTGGGTCGGCGTCACGCCCCCGGCCACGATCGTGTCCATCCTCCCGCGTCGCAGCGCCTTCATCCGCAAGCACGCCGGCCAGGATTCGACCGAGCAGGTGTTGGCCGCGAACGTCGACGCGGCCTTCCTCCTCGCCGGCCTCGACGACGACTTCAGCCTGCGCCGGCTCGAGCGCTACATCACGATCGCGTGGGAGAGCGGCGCGTTGCCGATCGTGGTGCTCACGAAGGCCGACCTCTCTGCTGACGTCGGCGAGGCGGTCCTCGCGGTCGAGAGCGTCGCAATCGGTGTACCGGTCCACCCCGTCTCCAACGTCACGGGTGACGGGCTCGAGGCGCTCGACCTCTACTTGCAGCCCGGTTGCACGGTCGTCCTGCTCGGGTCGTCGGGCGTCGGCAAGTCGACGCTGCTCAACCGCCTAGCCGGTCAGGAAGTGATGCTCACGCGGGCGCTGGCCGCCGATGGGACCGGGCGCCACACCACCACGCACCGTGAGCTCGTCCAGCTGCCGGGCGGCGGCCTGGTGATCGACACTCCCGGTCTGCGTGAGCTTCAGTTCTGGGAAGGCGATCTCAGCGCCGCGTTCGAGGACATCGAGCTGCTTGCGCTGGAGTGCAAGTTCCGGAACTGCGCACACATGCGCGAGCCGGACTGCGCAGTCCTCGCCGCGGTCGACAACGGCGCGCTCGAGCTCGACCGGTTGCGTTCCTGGCGGAAGCTGCAGCGAGAGCTCGAGGCGATCGCGGCACGCACCGACCGTCGTCTCAGCATCGCGCGGAAGAAGCGGTGGAAACAGATCGCCTCGGTTGCGCGACAGAAGTCGAGGCCGTAGGCCTACGCGACTTCGCAGCCGAGAAGCTGCAGGGCGACGAAAGCGCTCTCGATGAAGCGTCGCGCCTCTTGCACCGTGCCGAACACATACGGCCCGGCGCTCCTGGGCTGCACGGAGAGCTCGTCGACCGGATAGACGTCGGCGGCGACGACCCACTCCGTCCCGTAATCGGCACACGTCAGTCGCACGACCGGCTCCCCGTCTTTGCGCGCCGCCGCGATGAGCTCGCGGACGGCGGCAACCGGGAAGTTCATACGCCGTTGCGGCCGAGGACGTCGACCGAAACGACCTGCCGGCCGTCGATGGTCGCGTCGCCGATGGCAACGGTTCCGCCGGCCTCGGCTTCGTCGATCACGCGCATGCCCATCTGCTTCGCGTACTCGAAATCGGTCGCTTCGGCCACCAGGAGGGTCGCGCCGTTCGCAAGCGTCACTTCGACGCGATAAACGGTCCTGAGCTCCGGCTCGGGCTCGGGCAGCGAAGAAGCCCTCGCCTCGGCCAGCGCCATCTGCGTGATCATCCCCTGCGGCTCGTCATGCACGCGCTCAATGGCATCCTTGATGTCCGAGCGAGCAGCGGTCACGAGCCGGATCGGGCCGTGGAGCGCTTCCCGCAGCCTGGTCAGGTGCGAGGCGTTGTCGGCGTCGGGGACCGCGACGAGCGTGCACTCTCCCTCGCGCCGGAGGGGCAACGCGCAGTACATCTCGGCGACCGAGCGCGGCAGCAAGTGCACGACCTCAGGATCGACCGGATACTCGGTGAGGTCGACGAACTCCTGTCCATGCTGAGCCGCGAGTAGACGTGTCAACTCCCGCTCCGGCAAACCGTAGTCGAGCAGGACCTCCCCGAGCCGCCGTCCACTCTCAGCCGCCTCCGCGAGTGCCTTGTTGACGGTCTCGAGCGGCATCAGGCCCGAGCGATACACAAGCGTGCCAAGCGGATAGCTCCGCATCTCGGCAGTGCTGAATGGGGGGACGCTCGCCGAAGCCGAGGCCGCCTGGCTGGTCTGATTCATAGTCATCGTGCCGCAGTTCTCCAGGCACAGATTCGTCAGATCCGAGGGCGGCGTCTACCCCCCGAAAGAGCTAACTCGAAAGGGCGACGCCCGGTCCGCTGCGATTAGCGTGCCCGCGTGACCTTGCTGAGCCCCACAGGATCCTACGCGCCAAACCAGCAGGCCTCAGGCGATCAGCGACTGCCGCAGCGCCAGCGCGACGGCCTGCGTCCGCGTGTCCGCCTCGAGCCTGCGCATCGCCTTTTGGACATGCGTCCGGACGGTCTCCGGCGAGAGGAACAGCCGCTTGCCGATCTCCTCGTTCGTCAGACCGTCTGCGAGGAGCCTCAGTACCTCGCGCTCC
>CATPAS010000298.1 GCA_955652075.1 uncultured Gaiellaceae bacterium
CGATCGTGATCGACAGGTCCACGGCCGGCAAGGAACACTTCACCATCGGCCAGGTGATCGGAGTGCAGGCCATTGGCCCGGTTCAGCGGCTGCGCGTTTCCGGGATCGTGAAGTTCGGCTCGGTCGGGACGATTGGCGGCGCGACGCTCGCCGGTTTCGACCTTCCCACTGCGCAAGAGCTCTTCGGCGAGCGGGGCAAGCTCGACGAGATCGCGGTCTCCTCACGGGCGGGCGTCTCCAGCCAAAAACTGCTGGGTCAGATCCGCAGCATCCTCCCAGCCGACACGCAGGTCCGAACCGGACAGGCGCAGGCACGCAAGGACAGCAAGGATACGAATTCCTTCATCTCGTTCCTGCAGAAGTTCCTGCTCGGCTTCGGGGGCGTTGCGCTCTTCGTTGGCAGCTTCGTGATCGCGAACTCGCTGTCGATCACGATCGCACAGCGGACGCGCGAGCTCGCGACCCTGCGGACGCTGGGAGCATCACGCCGACAGGTCCTGCGCTCGATCATCATCGAGGCGCTGGTGATCGGCACGATCGCCGCAACCGCCGGGCTCTTCGCCGGCCTCGCGCTCGCCAAAGGCCTGTTCTCGCTCTTCAACGCCGTCGGGTTCACGCTGCCGAACAACGGGCTGACCTTCGAGACGCGCACGGTCGTCGTCTCCCTCGGCGTCGGGATCATCGTGACGCTGCTCGCAAGCATCCGGCCCGCCCTCCGCGCGACGCGCGTGCCGCCGATCGCCGCAGTCCGAGAAGGAGCCACGCTCCCCGAATCACGCTTCGCCCGCTACCGCCTCCCGACTTCGGCGTTGCTGACTGCGCTGGGCTTCGGCGGGCTGCTCTGGGGGCTGTTCGCGCCCAATCTGGGGACGGCCGGCGTCCTCGTCTTCATGCTCGGCGGCGCGCTGCTCGTTTTCTTCGGAATCGCCCTTCTGTCCGTCAGGCTCGTCGTGCCGCTTGCAGGCGCGCTCGGGTGGCCCGCGACGAAGATCGGAGGGACGGCCGGCAAGCTCGCCCGCGAGAACGCACAGCGCAATCCACAGCGGACTGCATCGACTGCGTCCGCGCTGATGATCGGGCTGGCCCTGGTGACCCTCGTCTCGCTGCTGGCCGCAGGCATCATCACGAGCTTCAAGAGCTCGGTCAACCAGATCTGGAAGAACGCGGACTACGCGATCACGGCTCAAAACAACTTCTCGCCCATTCCTACCGCCGCAGCGGTTGCCGTGGCGAAGACACCCGGCGTGCTCGCAGTCGGGAACGTGCGCGCCGGACAAACCAGGGCTTTCAACAAGACGATCACGACGACGGCGGTCAACCCTTCGGCGGGTCAGATGTTCCAGCTCCATTGGACGCAAGGTTCCAGCTCCGTGCTCGCCACGTTGGGCGCGGACGGCGCGTTCGTGGACAAGGGCTATGCGAAGGACAACCACCTTCGGCTCGGCTCACCCCTGCGGCTGACGTTCCCGAGCGGGGGACAAAAGACGTTCGTGCTGCGTGGCATCTTCGATCCCCCGACGGGCGGGTCACCGTTCGGGAGCGTCACGATTTCGGCAGCAAGCTTCGACCGCTTCGTGCCTGAGCCCCAGAACCTCTTCTCGTTCGTGTTGATGAAGGGCGGCCAGAGCGACGCGAACCTGGCTGCTCTCGACCGGACGCTGAAGTCCTTCCCCAACGCCAAGGTCGCAACACGCCAGAAGTTCATCGACAACCAGATCTCAGGTCTCAGCTCTGTGCTCAACATCCTTTACGTCCTGCTGGCGCTGTCGGTGATCGTCAGCCTCTTCGGAATCGTGAACACGCTCGTTCTCACGATCTTCGAGCGGACGCGGGAAATCGGCATGCTGCGAGCGATCGGGATGACTCGCCGTCAGGTCAGGCGAATGGTGCGGCATGAGAGCGTGATCACTGCCCTCATAGGCGCGGCGATCGGCATCGTCCTCGGAATCGTCCTCGCGGTCCTGCTGATTGCACGCGTCAACTTCATCGTGCTGTCGATTCCCGTGGGCCAGCTCATTCTCTTCTCGCTCGCTGCGATCCTCGTGGGGATCATCGCGGCGATCTTCCCGGCGCGCCGCGCCGCCAGGCTCAACGTTCTAGAGGCACTTCAGTACGAGTAACGCCGAGCGCGACGGGAATCGCCGCGATCGCCGCATCGATGTCCTCGTCTGTGATGTCGAGGTGCGTGACCGCGCGCACGACGGTCGGGTGGACAGTCGTCGACACGAGCACACCGCGCTCCTTCAGGCTCTCGATCGCACCGCCGCGGTCCGGACCGACGTCGATCTGGACGAAATTCGTCTCCACCTGCTCGAGGTCGACCTGCATTCCCGCTTCGGCGAGCCCTTCGCCCAGGCGCCGGGCGCGGGCATGGTCGTCCGCGATGCGGTCGACGTGATGGTCGAGTGCGTAGAGCGCCGCCGCCGCGACGATCCCAGCCTGCCGCATCGCCCCACCGAAGAAGTGCTTGCCGCGACGCGCCTGCGCCATCAGCTCCGTCGAGCCGGCGATCAGCGCGCCGAGCGGACAGCCGAGCCCCTTCGAGAAGCAGAGCGTCACTGTGTCGAAGCCACGGCCGATCCTGGCCGAGTCCACGCCGGTCGCGACCGCGGCGTTGACGAGCCGCGCGCCGTCGAGGTGAACGGCGAGGTCGTGCTCTCGACAGGTTGCGACCATCGCGTCGACCTCGTCCAGTGGCCAGACGCGGCCTCCGGAGCTGTTGTGCGTGTTCTCGATCGTGACGACGCGGGTCGGCGCGACGTGCACGCTCGTCCGGTCGCGGATCTCGGCGACGACCTGGTCCGGCGAGAATCGGCCCTTCGTCCCCTGGAGCCCGATCGTCAGCAGGCCCGAGTGCGCAGCCGGCCCGCCCAGCTCCGAGAGCATGATGTGGGCCTGCCGCTCGACAAGCAGTGCATCGCCGGGACGGCCGAGGATGTTGAGCGCGATCTGGTTGGCCATCGTCGCGGTCGGGAGAAAGACGGCCTCCTGATGCCCGAGGAACTCGGCCCCTCGCCGTTCGAGCTCGTTGACCGTCGGGTCCTCGCGCTTCTGCTCGTCGCCGACCGGCGCGTTGGCGATCGCCTCGCGCATCGCCTGGGTCGGCTGGGTCAAGGTGTCGGAGCGGAGATCGATCACGTGCCTATTTTGCAGTTTTGAACTCGTCACCTACTGGGGTGATCATCCGCGAGCCCTTCGCAGCCGATGAAAGCGGCGGAAGGTGTGCAGATGAATCCCTCTGACAAGCGCTATCTCGGCGGCGGCCTACGGCTCGCCTCGGGATCGGCCGCCCCGCTTCGCCTCGATCACAGCTACTTCGAGCATGAGGTACGCCCCATGCTCGGCTCGATCCTCGTGCAGAAGGGCTGGGTCTCACACGAGCGCCTGGACGAAGCGCTCGCCGAGGTCAAGGTCACCGGGATGCGCCTCGGTGAGACGCTCCTCGCCCGGGGCTGGCTGTTCGAGCCCGAGCTCGCCTCCGCACTCGCGGAGCAGGCCGGCCTCCGTTACGTCGATCTTGTCCGCCATCCTCTCGACCCGGCGGCGGCGAGGCTCTTGCCGCTCGAGGTTGCGCGGCGGATGTTCGCCGTCCCGGTCCGTTTCCTGGAATCGGGACGCGTCGAGGTTGCGGTCGGCGACCCCGCAGATGTCGACATCGAAGCGCTGGAGCGAGTGCTCGGACGCGGCGTCGACCTCGTGGTCGGCGAGCGCTCGGCGATCCAGGACGCATGGCGTTACTCGCCTTCGTGCGGTAAGTAAAGGCGCCGCTACCCTGCCGGGCGTGGACCGCGCTCTGCTGCAACGACGACTCACCGAACGCGGGGAGCCCGCATACCGTGCCGAGCAGGTGTGGGATTGGGCTGCGCGCGGCGTCACCGGCTACTCGCAGATGACGAACCTTCCGGGTGAGCTTCGAACCGAGCTCGAGGGCGAGGTGCCGTTCTCGACGCTCGAGCTCGAACGGGAAGCAAAGGCGAGCGACGGCACGGTCAAAGCGCTGTTTCGTACCCAGGGGGGTCATGCGGTGGAGGCGGTGCTGATGCGCTTCCGCGACGGCCGGCGCTCCGTGTGCCTGTCGTCGCAGTCGGGCTGTCCGCTCACCTGCAGATTCTGCGCGACCGGCCAGATGCGCTTCGGCCGGAATCTGACGGTGTCCGAGATCCTGGATCAGGCTTTGCACTTCCGCCGCACCGAGCCCATCGACCACGCGGTCTTCATGGGCATGGGCGAGCCGATGCTGAACCTCGAGCCGGTGCTCGAAGCCGCGCGGGCGCTACCGGACGTCGGGATCACGTGGCGTCGAACGACGATCTCCACGGTCGGGTGGCTGCCCGGCCTGCGCCGTTTCGTCGACGAGGTCGAAGAACCGATCAGGCTGGCGTTCTCGCTACACGCGCCGACCGACGAGCTCCGCGGCGAGCTCATGCCCGTGAACGAGCGCTTTCCGCTCGCCGACGTGCTCGCGGAGTGCTCCCGCTACTTCGAGCTGCGCCGGCGGAAGGTGTTCGTCGAGTACGTGATGCTGCGTGGCGTGAACGACCGGGTCGAGCAGGCGCGCGCGCTCGCGAAACTGCTCGACCCGAGGGTCTTCAAAGTGAACCTGATTCCGTACAACCCGACTGGGATGTACGAGGGCTCCTCGCCGAAAGCGATCGCAGCATTCAAGAACGTCCTCGGCAGCGCGCGGCTGCCGGTGACGGTGCGGCTGACACGAGGCCGCGACATCGCCGCGGCCTGCGGTCAGCTCGCTGCCGGTTAGCTAGCGGCAGTCGCGCGCTGCAGCGCAGGCGTGCAGCTCGACCTGCCGCGCTTCTCGAGGTACTGCTGGTGGTAGTCCTCGGCCTCGTAGAACGGCTGCGCGGGCTCGATCTGCGTCACGATCGGGGCGCCCCAGTTGCGCTGCTCGCCGGCCTTCGACTTCAACGCAGCCTCGTGCTGCTCCTCGTCGTTGAAGAAGATCGCGGAGCGGTAGTTGTCGCCGATATCCCAGCCCTGGCGATTCAGCTGCGTCGGGTCGTGCTTCGCCCAGAAGACGTCGAGCAGCTGCTCGTACGAGATGCGCTCGGGGTCGTACGTGACCTCGACGACCTCGGCGTGTCCCGTCGTGTGCGAGCACACGTCCTCGTAGGTCGGATTCTCCGTCGTGCCGCCCGAGTAGCCGACACGCGTTCGCGTGACGCCCTCGAGCTGCCGAAATGCTGCCTCGACGCCCCAGAAACAACCGGCGCCGAATGTTGCCTTCTTCTCCACTATTCCTCCTCTAGGTTGAGTGCTGCTGAGTTGATGCAGTAGCGCGTACCGGTCGGTGCCGGGCCGTCGGGGAACACGTGGCCGAGGTGGCCGCCGCAATTCGAGCACATCACCTCGGTGCGCACCATCCCGTGGGTGGTGTCGGTCTCCTCGTCGACCGCGCCCTCCCCTGCGGGGGCGTAGAACGCTGGCCACCCGCAGCCAGAGTCGTACTTGGTCTCGGAGCGGAAGAGCTCCGCGCCGCAGCCCGCACAGTGATACGTGCCGGGCTCGAACGTGTGGTCGTACTCACCCGAGAACGGCGCCTCGGTACCCTTCTGGCGCAGGACGCGGTACTGCTCCGGATCCAGCTCCGTGCGCCACTGCTCCTCGGTCTTTTGGACTTTCGTCATCATTTCTCCTCTTTCGGGTTCCTCTCTACAGTCTTGCTACTGGCGTAGGCATTACGCGAGTGAGGGATGGAGGATCCCCCGCGGCCGGCCGATCCCTGGCCTTGAAGGGAGGAGCCGAAAATGAAGGAAGCCGTCGTGCTTATGCGTTTTCTGCGGCACGACCCGGTAGGGCAGCGCTTCGGCGTGGCCGGACTCGTCATCGCCTGGTTCGCACTCGCCTGGACGAGCCTCGCGCTGGCGCTTGCCATACCGCTTCTGCTGGTGGTCTCGGAAGTCGCCCGTCGCCGGCGCGATGAAGAGCCGATCGTGGACGACCTCGAAGATCTGTACTAGACGCTTTCCCGCAACCTGGCGCGGTGCCGTATCCCGTGCACCACGACCGCGCTCAACAACAGCACGTCGCCTGCGACCGCGAACAGGTCAGCGAGATTGAAGGCGACGCCGTGCAGCGTGCCCGAGACGACGAGCGGATCGGGCACGCCTTGCGACCACGCGAGCAGCGATAGGAGGTTTCCGAGTGCGCCGCCACAAGCGATCCCCGCACCGAGCGCGGCCGCGTTCGACGGTATGCGCGGCACGAGCACGACCAGTGCGGCGATCAACGCTCCCATCACCAGCGCCGCGAGCTGCGTGCGCGCGTGATGGAACTCGGCAGGTGCGAGCGACTTGTGTACTAGGTCGATCGCCGCGAAGGAAACCGCAGTGCAAACGAGAAGCGTACGGCGCAGGTTCACGTTGCAGAAGCATGACACGTAGCTCAAGTCCGTCCGATGCACAACCGAAGATTTGCCAATGGGACAACGCCGCTACCCCGAGTGTGTCACCCGCGAGGGAAAACCGCGGCTGCGTTCGCTCGAAGAGGTCGTCGCCTTACCACGCCGTAGCCCGCTGACGGTGGAGCTGCAACGCGCACTCGCAGCCGCGTCTCGGCTGCACGGGCTGCGCTCGGATCTTTCACCCGTACCGGTCGTTGCAACGGCGACGATCAGCGAGGCCGGCGCCTATCGCTTCCGCAAGCGTGATCCGATCGACCTGCGGGTCTCACGTGTCGGCGGGCGATCCGCACTCGGGTTCCTCCACGAGCTCGGTCATCTGCTCGACCATCAGATCTTCTACGACCGCAAGACACGTTCGTGGGCGTCGGCCGTGCACCCGATGTTCGCCTGCTGGCGCGACGCCGCGGCGCTGCTCGAGAAACGAGCCCTGCCCGGGGGCCACTCGCGCCAGCGCTACTTCCAGTCGGTGCACGAGGTCTGGGCGCGCTCCTATGCGCAGACGGTGATGCTGCGATCCGAGGACCGCGCGCTCATCAGGCGGCTCGAGAAGCTGCAGGCGGAAGACGACGCGCACATCTGGCCCGCAGACCAGTTCGAGCCGGTGGCGATCGAGCTCGAGCTCGTGTTCGAGCGGTTGGGGCTCAGACAGCTGAGCCTGACGCTCGCGGCATAGAGCTACGCGCCCTTCTGCGCTTCCAGCTGCGGGGGCGCTGCAGGTTCGCTGCCGAGATCGGGGTGCTCCTCGAAGCCGTACTTCACGATCGCACGCTTCGCCGCGAGGACCTCGTCGAGCCGGCCCACCGGCCGTCCATGTGGAGCGCTGCGGAGAACTTCCGGATCCTCTTCTGCCTCCCGGGCGATCGCTAGCATCGCGTCCGCAAACGCGTCGAGCGTCTCCTTGGCCTCTGTCTCGGTCGGCTCGATCATCAGCGCCTCGGGGACGACGAGCGGGAAGTAGATCGTCGGCGGATGGAAGCCGTAGTCCATCAGGCGCTTCGCGACGTCGAGCGCCGAGATGCCGTGCTCGCGCTTCAGCCTGCGTGCGCTCAGCACGAACTCGTGCATCGCAAGCCGGTCGAACGGGAGCTCGTACCCATCCTTGAGCCGCGCGAGCAGGTAGTTGGCGTTCAGCACCGCGACCTCGGACATCTCCCGTAGACGAGGGCCGTACGAGCGGATGAACGCGTACGAGCGGACGAAGACGCCGAACGGGCCCGTGAAGCCGCGCACCTTCCCGATCGACTTCGGCCGGTCGTAATCGAGCCGGAAGCGATCGCCGTCCTTGACGACCGCCGGCGCGGGCAGGAACGGCTCGAGCTTGTCGCGCACGACGATCGGACCGCCGCCCGGGCCGCCACCACCGTGCGGCTGAGAGAACGTCTTGTGGAGGTTGATGTGGACGATGTCGAAGCCCATGTCGCCGGGCCGTGAGATGCCGCAGACCGCGTTGAGATTCGCGCCGTCGTAGTAGAGGAGGGCGCCCGCCTCGTGGAAGATCGCAGCGATCTCCTCGATGTGCTCGTCGAAGAGCCCGAGCGTGGACGGGTTCGTGAGCATGAGCCCGGCGGTGCGCTCGTTCACCATCTCCCGGAGGTGCGCGACGTCGACGTTCCCACGGGCGTCGGTCTCGGCCTTCGCGAGCTTGTACCCGGCCATCGTGACGCTCGCGGGATTCGTGCCGTGCGCTGTGTCTGCGGTGATGACAGTGTCGCGCTGATCGGCCTCTCCGCGCTCGGCGAAGTACGCTCGCATGAGCATCAGGCCCGTCAGCTCCCCCTGTGCACCCGCGGCCGGCTGCAGCGAGCACGCATGCAGGCCCGACACCTCGATCAGCGCTTCCTGCAGCCGCCACATCAGCTCGAGCGCGCCCTGAATGGCGTCCTCGTCCTGGTAGGGATGGAGGTCCCGGAAGCCCGGGAGCATCGCCAGGCGCTCGTTGACGCGCGGGTTGTACTTCATCGTGCAGGAGCCGAGGGGATAGAAGCCCGTGTCGATCCCGAAGTTGCGGGTCGAGAGCGCCGTGAAGTGCCGGACGATCTCCGGCTCGGCGAGCTCCGGGAGCCGCGGCGGCGTCTCCCTCCTCAGCTCTTCGGGCACCTTCGCCGGTGGGATGTCGTAGCGCGGCAGCTCTCCACCGCGCCGGCCCGGCTGCGACTTCTCGAAGATCAGCTTCACGGCGCCAGGGCTTCCACGAGCCGGTCGATGTCGGCCGGAGTGCGCCGCTCTGTCACAGCGACGAGCAACGCGTCGTCGAGCCCCTGGTAGTCGCGGCCGAGCGGGTACCCGGGGTGCACTCCGCGTTCGCGGGCAGCGCGGATCGCATCCGGCGCGCTCCGTCCGGCGCGCACGGCAAACTCCTTGAATGTTGCCCGTTCGGGAAACACCGGCTCGAGCCCAGCGTCCATCAGCCTGCCCTTCGCGTACTCCGCGAGGCTCATGCAGGTCTCCCCCAGCTCGCGCAGTCCCTGAGGCCCGAGCCACGAGAGGTGCACGAGGCCGGCGAGCGCCAGCAGCGTCTGGTTCGTCGTGATGTTCGACGTCGCCTTCTCGCGGCGGATGTGCTGCTCCCGGGTCTGCAGGGTCAGGACATAGCCGCGCTCGCCCGCGGTATCGAGCGTCTCACCGACGATGCGGCCCGGCATGCGGCGGATGAACTCGCTCTGCGCAGCGAGGAAGCCGTAATGCGGCCCGGCGAAGGATTGGTAGTTGCCCGCGCTCTGGCCTTCGCCGATCGCCATGCCGCAGCCGTATGCACCCGGCGCCTCCAGCACGCCGAGGGAGATCGAGTCGACGTGCGCAAC
>CATPAS010000299.1 GCA_955652075.1 uncultured Gaiellaceae bacterium
CGGCGGGAGAGGTCGACGAGGAGTTCGCGAAGGCGGACGTCACCGTCAAGGAGCGCTACCGCCAGCAACGCTTGATCCCGAACGCGATCGAGCCGCGCGGCGTCATCGTCCAGCCGTTCCCGGCGACGGGCGAGCTGACGATGTGGTCGTCGACGCAGATCCCACACATCGCCCGAGTGACGCTCTCCATGGTCACCGGCGTTCCGGAGGCAAAGCTGCGCGTGGTCGCGCCGGCGGTTGGTGGCGGGTTCGGATCGAAGCTGAACGTCTACGCGGAGGAGGCGCTCGCGCTCGTGCTCGCGCGCCGGCTCGGCCGGCCGATCAAGTGGATCGAGCAGCGCAGCGAGGGGTATCAGGCGACGATCCATGGCCGAGACCAGATCCAGGAGATCGAGCTCGCGGCGACCTCCGAAGGAAGGATCCGCGCGGTGCGCGCGAAGCTGACGGTCAACTTCGGCGCGTACCTCCAGCTCGTTACCGCGGGCACGCCGCTCCTCGGCGCGTGGCTGTACAGCGGTGCGTACGACGTCGTTGCTTACGACTTCGAGTGCACGGGTGTCTTCACCAACACGACGCCGACTGACGCGTACCGCGGCGCGGGCCGACCGGAGGCGACCTACGCGATCGAGCGTGCCGTCGACGCGCTGGCGCGGAAGCTCGGGAAGGATCCCGTCGAGATCCGCAGGCTGAACTTCCTGCGCGAGTTCCCGGCGACGATCGCCTCCGGGCTCACGGCCGACTCGGGCGACTACGACGCGCATCTCGACGCGGCACTCGAGATCCTCGATCACGCGGACATCCGCCGTCAGCAGTTCGAGCGAAGAGAGCGCGGCGACACGAAGCAGCTCGGCATCGGCTTCTCGACGTACCTCGAGATGTGCGGCCTCGCGCCCTCGCGCGTCCTCGGTGCGATCCGTTTCGGTGCCGGCGGCTGGGACGCGGCGACGATCCGCTTCCTCCCGACCGGAACCGTGCAGGTGCTGATCGGCACCTCGCCGCACGGGCAGAGTCATGTGACGACGTTCTCCCAGATCGTCGCCGAGCAGCTCGGGATCCCGTACGAAGACGTGGAGGTGCTCCACGGCGACACGGCGGTCGCACCGCTCGGCATGGATACGTACGGCAGCCGAAGCCTCACCGTCGGCGGCGTCGCGGCCTACCGCGCGGCAGAACGCATCATCGAGAAGGCGCGCAAGATCGCCGCGCACCAGCTCGAGGTCGGCGAGGACGAGCTCGAGTACGAGAACGGAACGTTCAGCGTGAACGGTAAGTCGCTGACGACCAAGGAGCTCGCACTACAGGCCTGGACGGCGCACAACCTCCCGGACGGCATGGAGCCGGGGCTCGAGGCGTCGTTCGTTTACGACCCGCCGAACTTCAGCTGGCCGTCCGGCACGCACATCGCGGTCGTCGAGGTCGACACGGAGACCGGCGACGTCGATCTGATCCGGTACATCGCGGTCGACGACGTCGGTTCGGTGATCAACCCGAAGGTCGTCGAGGGCCAGATCCACGGCGGCGTCGCGCAGGGCGTCGCGCAGGCGCTGTGGGAGGAGGCGGTCTACGACGAGGACGGCAACCTCGTCACCGGCTCGATGGTGAACTACCTGGTGCCGTCGGCGGCCGAACTTCCCTCGTACGAGCTCGGACGGACGGAGACTCCGAGCCCGACCAACCCGCTCGGGGTGAAGGGGGTGGGGGAGACGGGCACCATCGCCTCGACCGCGGCGGTGATGAACGCCGTGGTCGACGCGCTCGTTCCCTTCGGCGTCACCGACCTGGACATGCCCGCGACTCCCGAGCGAGTCTGGCGGGCAATCGAGGAGGCGAGGACATGATCCCGGCCCCGTTCGACTACGAGGTCGCCGAGTCCGTCGAGCACGCGATCGACCTGCTCGGCTCGCGTGAGGACGCAAAGCTCCTCGCCGGCGGTCATTCGTTGCTCCCCTTGTTGCGGCTGCGCTTCACGCGGCCCGCCCTGCTCGTGGACATCGGTCGCATCGACGACTTGCGGTACGTGTGGGATGCCGGCGACAAGCTGGCGATCGGGGGGATGACTCGACACCACAACATCCAGAACGACCCGCTCGTTCAGGAGCACTGCCAGATCCTCTCGTATGCGGCCGGGCTGATCGGAGATCCGCAAGTGCGTCACCGCGGCACGATCGGCGGCTCGCTCGCGCATGCTGACCCGGCGGGTGACCTCCCGGCGGTGCTGACGGCTCTCGACGCGGAAGTCGTCATTCGAGGGCCCGCAGGCGAGCGGACAGTGCCTGTCCGAGAGTTCGTCACCGGTGTCTTCGACACCGTGCTCGGGCCGCAGGACGTCCTGACGGAGATCCGTGTGCCGAAGGTGGGCCCGGCCGGCTGGTCGTACCTGAAGTTCACGCGCAGAGCGCAGGACTGGGCGACCGTCGGCGTGACCGCAGTCGTCCGCCGCTCGAACGGGATGATTGACAGCTCGGCGATTGCGTTCACGAACATGGGCCCGAAGCCGGTGCGCGCGACGGCCGCGGAGCGGGAGCTGAAGACGCCCGACAACATCGAGGCCGCCGCCGAAGCATCCCTCGAGGGCACCGATCCGCCGAGCGACACGCAGGGCAGCGCAACGTACCGGCGCCACCTCGCTAAGGTGCTCGTCCAGCGGGCCCTGCGGGAGGCAATTAGCCGCTAAAATGCCTGCAACATACGGGGGCGACCTGGTTTCGACGTGGTCGGTTCTCCGGCAGAGCTGCAAGCCGAGGTCGCCGGTTGGCCTCGTAAATCAACCGGCAAACAAAGCAAGTGCGAAGAACGATCTCGCATACGCCGCCTAACCTAGTTAGGTAGCGTCGTCGCTCCGAATTCGGCCCGTGGTTCGGGTAGCGGCGCCAACTAACGGGCTCGGCGCGGAGGGAGAGCCAATCGCCCAAAGCGCGACGCTAAAGGATGGCTAGGCCGTCGGTAGGGCGTCCGCCCCCGGCCGGCGGTCGAAGTTAAAGCGCGGACTACGC
>CATPAS010000300.1 GCA_955652075.1 uncultured Gaiellaceae bacterium
TCAGTTCGACGTCGTCGCCGATGGCAACCTGATCTTCTCGAAGCAGAAGAAAGGACGCTTCCCGGAGCACGACGAGATCATTCGCGCGCTGTCGTGACCTCCGGCGGCGCGAGCCGTGGGTAGGCGAAGGTGAGCAGCGTCACGTACGCCTGCGTCTCGAGTTGGTAGCGCAGGCAGAACGTCCCGAGCTCCTGCAAGCCCGCGGTCGTCCGGCCGAGCACCAGTGCGACGAACCACGCGGCGACCGACGCGATCGTGAGAACGACGCCGAACGCGCTCGCAAGAATGACGGCGGGCAGCGCGAGCGGCAGACGGAATAGCGTCACGAGCCGTGGTTGCAGCGGTCGGTCGGGGAGCTCGACCCGAATCGGATGCTCACGAGTGTGCAGGGGATGTGGATAGCTCGTCGAGAGCAGATCGAACCACGCGGTGACTTGCCCTTCGTAACGCAGGAACGCACCGAGGAAACGATGAAGGAAGGACGGCAGCCTGCCTTCGATCAGCAGAGCGATCCAGGCGATCGCGACAGCCGGCACGACGAGCGCAGTCCAGATCGAGAGCACGATGTAATGCGGGACGACGAGTGGGGCTCGCAGCAACACGGCGAGCCGCCGCCGGCGCAGGAGCCCGTCGGTCTCGACACGGACGCGACCGTCAGCCACCGCCGTTACCGTAGTGGCTATGAGGCGGGCAGCTCTCGTCGCGCTTGCGCTGGTTCTGCTTCCCGGGTGCGGCGGGAGTGGAGGCAAGCCGCTCACCAAGGAGGGGTACGCGTCGAAGGCCGACGCGATCTGCGGCAAGGCCAACGAGCAAAGAAAGGCGTTCGCGACCCCGAAGAATCTGCCCGACCTGGCCAAGATCGCCGACAAGACGCTGCCGATCCTCGATCAAGCGATCAATGACATCGGCAAGCTCACGCCACCCGTAACTGAGCAGGCGCTTTCCGATCAGTGGTTGACACAGGTGAGGAATCTCAAGCGCGACTTGCAGGAGATTCGCGACAAGGCGAAGACAGGCGACATGCAGGGCGTGCGGGCGGTCGTGCCCAAGGCGCAGAATCACAACTTGCAGGCCAATCAGCTGGCGAGCCAGCTAGGCATGTCCGTCTGTAACAAGGATTAGTGCCCTCGGAATTCGGGCGTTCGCTTCTCGAGGAACGCGGCGACGCCTTCCCTGAAGTCCTCCGTCTGTGTCGCTGCGGTCTGGAGCTCGGCCTCCCGTTCGAGTTGCTGCTCCAGGGTCGCGGTGAGAGCGTGGTCGATCAGGCGCTTCGTCATCCCGATGCCGCGCGTCGGCAGCCCGGCGAAGTGTGCTGCGAGCTCTGCGGCGCGAGCCGGCAGCGCGTCCGCTTCCACGACTTCGGAGACGAGACTCCACGCGTGCGCTTCCGCCGCGCTGAGCTTGCGGCCTGACGTCAGCCACTCGAACGCGCGGGCCGGCCCGAGGATGCGCGTGACGAAGTAGGAGCCGCCCGAATCCGGGACGAGGCCGATGTTGATGAAGGCCGGCACGAAGCTCGCGGTGTCGGCGGCGATGCGGAGATCGCACGCGCAGGCGAAGGACACTCCCGCGCCTGCGGCGGCGCCGTTCACCGCGGCGATCACGGGCTTCTCGAGCGAGCGGATCGCGAGCACGTTCGGGTGGTAGGTCGCACGGAGCCGGGAGCCGATGTCGCCCGCCGCTTCCCGGAACTCGGTCAGGTCCTGGCCGACGCAGAACCCGCGTCCCGCACCTGTGATGACGACTGCACGGATGTCAGGACCGCGGGCCTCCTTCAGTGCAGCCGCGAGACCCTTGTGCATCGCGGCGTTGAAGGCGTTGAGGACGTCTGGACGGTTGAGCGTGATCGTGAGGACAGCGCCCTCGCGACTCGTCTCGACCTCGGCCATCGCGCCGACTTTCGCAGATCGACAGAGCCATTGGCGGCGTTGCTAGCTTGGCTGGATGGAGCTCACGTTCATCTCGTCGCCGCCCAATGCGGTCTCCGAGGAGGAAGCGCTCGACGCCTACTCCCTGGCCGTCACGACCGTCGCAGAGCGGCTCTCCCCGTCGGTCGCCAACCTCCGCGTTTCGCGGCGCGTCCGAGGGGGCCGCATCCTCGACGGTGGCGGCAGCGGCGTCGTGATCACGCCGGACGGCTTCACGCTCACGTCCGCACACGTGGTCGCGCGCACCGAGGGCAAGGGACGGGCCTCCTTCGTCGACGGGCGCGAGCTCGAGTTCGAGGTGGTCGGCTCCGATCCGCTCTCGGACCTCGCGGTGTTGCGGGTAGACGGGCGCGACCTCGTTCCGGCCGAGCTCGGCGACGCGGAACGGCTGCGAGTCGGCCAACTCGTGGTCGCGATCGGCAACCCCCACGGTTTTACGGGCTCGGTCACCGCCGGCGTCGTCTCGGCGCTCGGTCGCTCGCTGCCGACGCGCTCCGGCGCGAACGTGCGCGTGGTTGACAACGTCATTCAGACGGACGCGGCGCTGAACCCCGGCAACTCGGGCGGCGCACTCGCAGACGGACGCGGACGCGTCGTCGGGATCAACACGGCCGTCGCAGGCGTCGGGCTCGGCCTCGCCGTCCCGATCAACGCCGCCACTAGACGAATCGTTGCGGCACTGATGAAGGAAGGCCGGTTCCGCCGTGCCTACCTCGGTATCGCGGGCGGCCCCAGACCGCTGCCGCCGCGGCTCGCACGCGAGCTCGGCCGCAAGAGCGGCGTCGAGATCGCCCAGGTGGTCGAGGGCGGCCCGGCCGATCACGCCGGCATGCGCGCCGAAGACCTGATCGTCGAGCTCGGCGGAACGCCGATCGAGGGCATGGACGACCTGCAGCGCGTCGTGGTGAGCGAGGTGATCGGCCGCGCCGTTCGCGCGAAGGTCGTGCGCGGGGGTCGCGAGCAGGAGCTCGAGCTCGTGCCCGCAGAGCTCGAGGGCTAGCCCCGCCGCGGGTCGCGCGGGCCCACAGACACCTAGCGGCCGCGAAACTCCGGCTTGCGCTTCTCGACGAACGCGGACAGGCCCTCCCCTGCGTCCTCGGACGCGCGGGCGAGGTAGAACGATCGCCGCTCGAACTCGATTCCGGCGCTGAGCGGCGTCTCGAACGCCTCGTCGATCGCTTCTTTGGCGAGCCTGACGGAGATCGGGCTCTTCGCCGCGATCTCCCCGGCGACACGCTTCGCCGCATCGAGCCACGCCTCTTGCGCGACGACCCGTGCGACGAGGCCGAGGTCGCGTGCCTCGTACGCACCGAGCATGCGACCGCTCAGGATCATGTCCATCGCCACCGCCTTGCCGACCGCACGCGTCAGGCGTTGCGTGCCACCCGCGCCGGGCATCACCCCGAGGTTGATCTCGGGCTGGCCGAACTTGGCCGACTCGGAGGCGACGATCAGGTCGCAGGCCATCGCGAGCTCGCACCCGCCGCCGAGACAGAAGCCGGAGACGGCCGCCACGAGCGGCGTGCGCAGGCTGCGGATCGCGTCCCAGCGGTCGATGCGGCGGCCCTGGTACAGCGATACCGGCGTTCCTGCGGCCAGCTCGCCGATGTCAGCGCCCGCTGCGAACGCGCGCTCGTTCCCGCCGAGGACGATGCAGAGAACGGCCTCGTCCTCGTCGAGCTCACGCAGAGCCGCCACGAGCGCTTCCATCAGCTCGCTCGACAGCGCGTTCAGCTGCTGCGGCCGGTTGAGCAAGACGACCGCAACCTTGTCCGCGCGCTCTACGAGGACGAGCGCTTCAGAAATGCCTTCACCGCCTCCTGCGCCTCATCGCCGAGCATCGAGAGCGCGAGCCAGTCCCGCGCGTGATTCACGGTCTCGTGCCACGACAGGTCGCGCCAGAAGTTGAGCTGCTGCTTCGCGTAGCGCGTCGTCTGAGGAAGCTTCGTCGCGAGCTTCTCCACGTATTCGTCGACTGCGGCATCGAGGTCGGCCACCGGGACAGCCCGATTGATCAGGCCCCACTCCGCCGCCTTCTCCCCGGAAATTTCCTCGCAGAGCATGATGATCTCGCGGGCGCGGCGATCGCCGACGAAGATCGGCAGCCATTGCGTCGCACCGCCCGCCGGCACGGAGCCGTGCTCCAGCCCGACGTGCCGGATGAACGCGTCCTCCACCATCACAGCGAGGTCGCACGCCATCTGCAGCTCGTTGCCCCCGCCTACCGCGATGCCGTTGATCCTCGCCACCGTCGGCTTGCCGATCTCGCGCAGCTTGTCGTGCGCATCCTTGAAGGCTCCGAACCATTTCCAGTATTCCTTCGGATTGCCGAGGTAGTCGGCCGACCAGGACTTGAGGTCGGCGCCGACACAGAACGCGCGCCCCGCGCCTGTCAGGACGACCACGCGGATCTCGTCGTCCCACGAAGCGTCCTCCGCGGCGCGCGCAAGCTCGCGCAGCATCCGAAAGTCAAACGCATTGAGCACCTCCGGACGGTTGAGCGTGATCGTCGCGCGCGGCGGCGCCTTCTCGTAGACGATCGACTCGAAGCCGAGCTCGTCCGGCGAAGACGGCCTTGGATGTGTCGGCTCAGTCAACGTCGGCGAACATCACGGTGAACTTCCCGCCCATGTCCATGGCGTCCTTGCCGGTCGCCATGAACTCGTCGCTGCGCGCTGCCGCCTTGAACCCAACCAGGTCGGGCCACTCCCACTCGGCGTAGTAGCGGTACGGCGGCTCGCCCATCGGTGCGCCGAAGATGCGTCCGTGGCGGAACGTTCCTCCGGGCACCTTGCGGCACAGCTCGACGTGTTGCTCGTAGCGGGTCGCGTCAGGCTCCTCCTCGTACAGCACGATCGCGCGAACCATTCCTGTTCCCCCTCGTCGTAGACGGCGTGAGCGTATAGCTTCATCCCCAAAAGGAGGAACGGATGGGCAAGAAGGTCGTACACATCGAGTTTGCAGCGCAGGACATGGACCGCGCGGAGAAGTTCTGGGAGGGCGTCGGCGGTTGGTCGATCGAGGACTCGGGCATGCCGGGCATCGACTACCGGATGTTCCAGGAGGGCGATCAGGGTGGGGCCGTCATGCACAGCGACACCAAGGGCGCGATCATCTACCTCGGGAGCGAGGACATCGACGCCGATCTTGCGAAGGTGGGCGAGCTCGGCGGCGAGGCCGAAGAGAAGCAGCCGATCCCGGGAGTCGGGTGGTTCGCCCGCTGCACGGACACGGAGGGGAATTCGTTCAGTTTGTTCCAGAGCGATACGTCGGTTCCGATGCCGGCAGCGTGAGCGGGCTGGCCGTCGCACTGGCGGTGGCGGCGGGCGTCGCGGGCGCCGTCCAGGCGGCGGTGATGGGCGAGTTGGGCGGGCGCGTGGGAGTCTTCCCCGCGCTCGCGTTCTCGGGGATCGTCGCGGTGGTCATCGGGCTCGCTCTCCTGCTCGCGGCGCAGCACTCACGCTCTACCGAAGCGGCTGACGCTCAGAGACCGACGATGTCGTCGGGCCGGACGGGGACCCGGCTGAGCTCCCGGCCCGTTGCGGCGCGGAGTGCGGCAACGATGGCCGCCGTCGAGACGACCGTCGGCGGTTCCCCGACACCCTTGACGCCGTAGGGCGCATCCGGCTCCGCTTCCTCGATCAGCTCCGAGACGACGGGAGGCATGTCGAGCGTCGTCGGGATCAGGTAATCGGTGAAGCTCGCATTCGTGATCAGTCCGTCCCGGGTCTGGATCTCCTCCATCAGCGCGAGGCCCAACCCTTGCGCCGTGCCGCCTTCGATCTGCCCACGTACAGCCTGGGGGTTGACCGCCTTACCGACGTCCTGGGCCGTCCCGATCCAGACGACTCGCGTCAGTCCGAGCTCGACGTCGACCTCCAGGACGACGCGCATGGCGGCACACGCGTACGCCACGTGCGCGCGCTCCCCGGTCACTTGGCCGGTGTCCGGATCGAGAGGCGTCGTGCGTGGATGGCGGTAGATCCGCTCGACGTCGACCTCCCCGCCGCCCCTCTTCTCCCGCTCCTCCAGCGCCGCCCGGCAAGCGTCACGCACGGCACCGGAGGCCATCCACGTCATTCGCGAAGCCGATGCCGAGCCGGCGGAGTCGACGCTCGCCGTTGTGTGCGGTGCAAGCACGACGTCGACCATGCCGAGCTCGGTGCGCGCGACCTGGAGAATGACGTTCGCAACTCCCTGGCCCACCTCGGCGGCCGCGCAATGGACCACGGCGCTGCCGTCGGCGTGGATCTGGACTCTCGCCGCCGTGTAGTCGTCGAAGCCTTCCGAGTAACCGATGTTCTTGAAGCCGACGGCGAAGCCGACTCCGCGCCTCACGCCTTCGCCGCGTGTCGTGTTACCCGAGCCGCCGGGAAGGCGCATGGGATCACGGGGGAGCTCCTCGGGCTCGGGAACGTCGAGCGCCGCCGCGCGGCGAATGACGTCCGCGACGGGAAGCGTCCCGGTGATCTTCTGTCCGGTCGGCAGCGAGCCGCCCGGTCCGAGTGCGTTCAGCAACCGCAGCTCGATCGGATCGATGTCGAGCGCGTACGCGAGCTTGTCCATCTGCGCTTCGTGGGCGAAGCAGACCTGGACGGCCCCGAATCCACGCATGGCACCGCACGGTGGGTTGTTCGTGTAGACACACGTGCTCTCGATCAGCGCGTTGTCGACCGCGTACGGCCCGACCGCGAATGAGGCTGCGTTGGACGTGACCGCCGTCGAGCTCGACGCGTACGCACCGCCGTCGAGGAGTATGCGCACACGGACGTTGACGAGCCGCCCGTCACGGGTCGCACGGTGCTCGGCCCAGATCTTCGCGGGATGGCGATGAATGTGGCCGACGAAGGACTCCTCACGGTTGTAGACGATCTTCACGGGACGGTTCGTGTGCAGGGCGAGCATTGCACCATGGATCTGCATCGACAGGTCCTCGCGTCCGCCAAACGCGCCGCCGACGCCGGCGAGGTGGATGCGTACCTGCTCGGGCTTCAGGCTCAGGCACGGTGCAACCTGGTCGCGGTCGACGTGCAGCCATTGCGTCGCGACGTACACGTCGACGCCGCCCTCGCCGTCCGGCACCGCGAGCCCGGACTCGGGCCCGAGGAAGGCCTGGTCCTGGATCCCGACCTCGTAGACGCCGGAGATCGTCACGTCGCCCTCAGCGTCGGGATCGCCGCGCCGGATCACGAGCGAGCGGACGATATTCGGGCGTGGATCGTCACGGTACCCGTGCCCCATCGTGGGCCGGTCCGGATGGAGCGGCTCCTCCTCGGTTGCACGTTCCGGGTCGACGACCGGCTCGAGCGGCTCGTACTCCACGCGAATCCGCTCGGCGGCGCGGCGCGCCTGCTCCGGATGCTCCGCGGCGACGAGCGCGACCGGCTCCCCGAAGTAGCGCACGCGCTCGTAGGCGAGCACGGGCTGGTCCTGGAACTCGAGCCCGTAGCGCTTCTCGCCGGGCACATCCTCGTGCGTCAGCGCCGCGTGCACGCCCGGCATCCCGACCGCCTCGGAGATGTCGATGGACACGACGCGGGCGTGAGCGTGGGGACTGCGGACCGTGTGGCCCCAGAGCATTCCGGCAGCCTGCAGGTCGCTGGAGTAGGCGAATTCGCCGGTGACCTTGGGAATGCCGTCGACGCGCGGCACACTGTCGCCGACGCGACCGAGCTCCAGCTTCGGCGCCGCCGTCTCGCTCATCGGCCGCTTTCTTGCCGATGAGCAGTGGAAGGGGCATCGGGGGAAACCGGGAGGTTTCCCCGCTTCGGAGCTCGTGAGGGAAACATTGTTTCCCTCACGGCAGCGAGCCGAAGGCGAGCGACGCTCACAGCGCGGCCGCCGCCATTCGTACCGCGTCGAAGACCTTTGCGTAGCCCGTGCAACGGCAGAGGTTGCCCGAGAGCGCCTCGCGGATGTCGTCGTCACTCGGGTAGACGTTGCGCTTCAGAAGATCGACGGTCGCGACGACGAGCCCGGGTGTGCAGAACCCACACTGCACTGCGCCTGTGGCCACGAA
>CATPAS010000301.1 GCA_955652075.1 uncultured Gaiellaceae bacterium
ACGAAGACCTTGAAGGTCGCGAGATCCCAGAAGCCGAAGACACTCGGATCTCGTTCCCAGGAGAGATCCTGCACGGTGACGACCGCAGGAGAGGGGCAACGAAGCGGCAGAGCGTGGATGAAGTGCGCAACGTCCGGTCGGAGCCGCCGTAGCAGTCGTGGCAGCGCGACAGCCATCCGCATTTCTTGCGAGCGCGCCGGAAGCGGCACCGGCTCGACCCCGTCGGGTACGAGCTCCGGTTCGCGCGTGACAGCCGCGATGCGAAGATCCTGGGCGACTGCCGGAAGCTCGCGCAGCAACTGCGCGACGTACGTCTCGTCGCCGGTGCGGCGGCGTCCGAGCACGTCCGCGTCGAAGAGCACGAGCGGCCGGTCGCTCACGCGACGGCTTCCCGGTACACCTCGACCGTCGCCGCGGCGACGGCATCCCACCGAAACGCACGTGCCCGCTCGAGCCCGCGCGCGACGAGCGTGTCGCGCTCGGTGGCCGCTCGTTCGATGCCGGCCGCGATCTCCGCAGAATCGCGCGAGTCGACGAGGACGGCCGCGCCGTCTGCGACCTCCTCCATCGCGGTGCCACGCGTGGTGACCACGGGAGCGCCGCACGCCATCGCCTCCAGGATGGGAATGCCGAACCCCTCGTAGAGCGACGGGTACGCGACGCAGGCAGCACCGCGGTAGAGGCGCGCGAGCTCTGCGTCGTCGACCTCCCCCAGCCAGCGGACGCCGTTCCCGCGTACTTCCACCCCGCCCCAGCCGCGGGCGCCGACGACCCGCAGCTCCCGGTCCGTCTTGCGGACGGCTTCCACGAGGCGGGCGAGATTCTTGCGCGGTTCGAGTGTTCCAACCGCAAGGACGTAGTCGCCGCTTTCCGCCGGGCCCTCGCGCGTGAACTCGTCGCCGACGGCGTTGGGAACGACACGGATCTTGTCGTCGGGTACGCCGAGCAGCTCGACGAGCTCGCGACGCGTGAACTGGGACACCGCGATCACGCGACGCGCCGCACGAAGAACGCCTGGCACGACACGAGGGCTGTACGTCCGCGTCCAGCGGTTGAACGCCTCCGGGTGCCGGAGCACGGCCAGGTCGTGCACGGTGACGACGAGCGGCAACCGCGAGCGCAGAGGGCCGCGGTACGTCGGACAATGAAGGACGTCCGCGGCGCTTTCGCGTCCGAGCAGGAACGGGTACCAGACGCCGTCGCGGGCCAACGTCGACAGGCGGTTGTTGCCTCCGAACGAACGGGTCGCGACCGCAACATCGTCGCGCCGTTGCAGCTCACTCATCAGCCCGTTCAGATAACGCGCTGTTCCCGCACGAGTCTGGACGAGCGGGGAGACGTCGATCGCGACGCGCATCACAGCGCGTCAGCGTAGCTCTGCAGATGAATTCGGCCCGTCTCGAGCCAATTGAAGCGGGCTGCGTGGGCGTGGCCCCTTGCGACGAGCACCTCGCCCTCGGCCAGCGCCCGGCCGATCGCCTCCGCGAACGCTTCAGGGCTCTCGGGATCGGCGCGAACGGCTGCGTCCCCGCAGGCTTCATCCAGTGAGGGGTGGGAAGAGACCACGCAGGGGACGCCGCAGGCCATCGCCTCGATGACCGGAATCCCGAAACCCTCGAACCGCGACGGGTAGGCGAAGACGGACGCGCCGCGATATAGGGCCGGCAGCTCCTCGTCGGCCACGTAGCCGCGGCCGCCGGCGCCGAGCGACAGCAGCGTGAGGTCGTCTTCGAGCAGCCTCAGCGCGGCCTCGACGACGACGCGGTTCTTTCGCCAGTCCTCCGTGGCTGTCGTGAAGACGTACGGACGACCGATCTCGCGCCGCTCGCCGTCGGGCCGGAAGCGAGCATCGACGCCGGGATACGCAACGCGTACGCGCTCACGCGGGATCCCGAGTCGTTCCACGATGTCGTTCGCCGTGTACTCCGCGTTCGTGAAGACGAGGTCGCAGCTCGCCGCCGCGCGAGCAGTCGCGGTGTGCATGCGCACCGTGCGTGGATGCAGCCGCTCGGGGTATCGCAGCGGACCGAGATCGTGGATCATCGTTGCGCGCACATGCGGGCGTCCCGGCGGCACCATCCAGTCCGTGAAATGCAACACGTCCGTGTGACCGAGGAAGCGCTCGGCCGGCGGACGTCCCAGCCGGCTCCACGCGGTCCGCACCGCGTGGCCGAACGGCACCGTCGCGATGCGCCGCTCGACCGGGAGGCCCGCCAGTATCGAGTCGACCAGCTTCCGGCCACGGATGCTGACCGGGCCGAAAGCGACGAGCTCGTGCGATCCGTCCGCCGCTTCCGCCATTCCTTTCAGCGCGCCGAGGATGTAATTGCCGACGCCCGTCCGCGGATGCGAAAGCGGCGTGACGTCGTAGGCGATCCTCACGGAGCGGCGTAGCGGAACTGGAGGAAGTGCACGCCTAGCACACGCGGGTCTATAGGCCCGGGGACGGCAGTGGGAGTGACGGTGAAGACGGCGCGGCAAACCCCATTGCGCGGGTGCAGCGGGACGGCGAGGGCCGCATCGTCGTTGGAACGGAAGGTCACGCTTCTCCCGTCTGCTCGCACCGTCTGTGGACGACTGATGAGATTCGGATCTCGCCTCAACTGCGCCGTGACCACGCCGCCCGTGCAGCGCAGCCGTGTGTATGTGACCCGCTTCCCGGACCAGGTGTCGTTGGGATACAGGCCCTGCACGCGGTAGCCGATCCGCACGAGGCCGTCGGTTCGCCGCAGCGCCATCCCCTTCAGCTTGTCGCGCGCGACGACGTCGCCGGCAAGCGGGACGCCCTCCTCGCTCAGGACGTACGCATGACGTACCGGCTTTCCGGCGGCGAGCAGCACGCCGTCCGCCCTCTGCGTGACCGGGGTCTCCGGCAGGCCGCCCATGGACGGCTGCCGCAGGTCGTACACCGGCCCGATGCTCCGGTTGTAGAACTCGTTTTCCCAGAGCGTGTCCGGATGGTGGGTCGGGTCCGTGCCGGAGAAGACGAAGGCGACGTCGGCGTTGCGCCCCACGGCTGCATCGACCCAGTCGCGTTTCGGCGCGGCGATGCCCTGGTAGAGCGCACCGACGGACGCCTTCGGGAAGCCGTGGTCGAAGCGTTCGATTCGCTCGGTCGCGAACGCGAACCAGAGCAGGCAGACCGCCGGCAACACGAGGGCGTAGCGTGGCGAGATCGACAGAAAGAGCAGGCTGATCGCTGCGGCCACAGCAACCACGACGACCGGGATGGTGTCCAGTCCCACCACGTTCTCCTGGAGCCACCAAAGCGGTAGCAGGGCGAGGGTGTCCGACTCGGCAGACGTATTGATCAGGCTGTGATACGGGATGGCTCCCGGCAGTGCCGCGGCAAGCACGGCCGCGGCTGCGGCAGCCCGGGGCGGCCTTGGCA
>CATPAS010000302.1 GCA_955652075.1 uncultured Gaiellaceae bacterium
ATTCTGCGCTGTCGCGGCTGCGCTTGCGCCGACTCAACGATCCGTTAACGCAGGCATAACGCGCGTGAAACGTGGCCTTGTGATCGAGGCCGGCCGCGAACGGGCTAGATGCTCTTCAGCAACTCGGCGACGTCGCGAACGCGTGCTCGGCGGGAGATCCGGTCGATCAGCGCCGGCGGCAGCTGGACGTCGGCCAGCTCTCCCGTGCGCCACTGCGTGACCAGCTCCTCGAGGCCGCGCTGAATGCCTTCGACGTCATCCGGCGCGACAACGATTCCTGCGCCTGCCTCGTGGATCAGCTCGGCGGCGGTGCCGGCGGGGGGAACGGCGGCCAGGATCGGGCGCTTGGCCGCGAGGTACTCGAACAGCTTGCCGGAGGGGACGTCGCGTCCGCGTTCGCCTACGTCTGGAAGAAGCAGGAGCAGCGCATCGGATCCACGCTGCAGCTCGAGCGAGTGTCGCCTGGGCGCGTAGGGGATTAGCTCGAGGCGGTCCACGAGCCCCTTCGCGCGCGCCCACTCGAGGTCGGAGCGGCGAAAGTCACCGACGAACCGGGCGATGACGTCGGAGTCGAGACGGGAAAGAGCGGTGAGAAACGGACGTGGATCGCGCTTGCCAAAAAAGCTCCCGGTGTGGGTGATTCGAAAGCGTTCGTCTTTCTTGTATGTCAGCGCGGCAAAATCGTCGAAGTCCGCGCCGTTGGGGATGACCTCGATCGGCCCATGGCCTCGTAGCTCGTGCATCTCGCTCGCGATCTGGTCGGTGACGGCGATAATCGCGTCGGCCCGCTTGGCGACCAGGCGCGCGACGGAGCGATGGACCTGTTCCTTTGCTCGGACCGTCAGTCGCTCATAACGAAGATCGGGGTTGGCGACGATGGAGTCCCGCAAGTCTGCGACCCAAGGCACGCCGGTCAGTCGTTTGGTGAGTGCGCCGACTAGATGCACGGACGTGGGCGGCGACGTCGTGAGCAGAACGTCGATCCCTTCCCGCCGGATCACTCCCGTGGCCGCGGCGACTGCGGTCGGGAGCCAAGTCACGTCCTCGTCTGGAACCAGGAAACGTCGAGGCGTCAGCCAGAGCTTCTGTAGCGCGCGGTCGAGACCACGTCGGCCATACAGCTCCTCAGTGGGCCGCCGCCCGCGAGGACCGAAGAAGCGTGCACGGTGCACAAACGACGCCGGCAGCTCCGGCGCAGGTTCGCCGTGATGGAACCACTTCGCATCGCTGGGAGCGAGGACATGTGCCTCCACTCCATATTCGGGCAACAGTTCTGCGAACTTCAGCGGTCGCTGGACACCGCCACCGCCGGTCGGGGGGAAATAGAAGGAGCAGATGAGGATTCTCATTGCCGCAACGCCTGCCAGCGTCCGGCTCGGGACGCAACCGCATTGAGTGTAAGTGAGCGCTGTCGGACGCGGGCGTGCGATCGGGCGCTGGGACCCAGAGGAACGGGCATGGCAAGCAGACGCTAGATGCGCCGCAGGGTCTCCGCCGACAGCACGTCTGTAACGGATGCAACGTGCCGAGCATGACGGAGGAGTAAGGAGCACTCATCCAGTGCGAGTACGCCGGCGCGACTAAGTTCGATACCTACGCGCACACCCCCAATTGAGGACGCCTCCCGCTAGAGGGGTAGGACTAACAGGTTGAAAGGCAGTCCTTTTCTTAGTGGGCCAGCCGCGCATGGTTTGGACCACTGGACCCCTGACGTAGTTCGCAGACTACAGACGGCCACTCAGAAGAGACACGCCCGTGAACTGCGGCGCCACGAGAGGGTCGGAGGAGAGACGCCCGCTCTACACCCTTGCACCTGTTTCCTATCCGTCCATCTCGGCATCGAAGATGACTTCCGCGTCGACTCCACGAGCCGCAATCCACGTATCTAGATGTCCTGCCTACAGAGGTTGTGAACGGCTGAGGTTCTATCCGGCCCTCCTTTGAGGCTGTGGGTCTTCCCGGACTCACGCTCAAAGGAGGGCTCGGATGTTGTTGCACGCTAACGCCAAGCTCGGACTGGCTGGTCGTCTCGCGCTGGTGCGCGCGGTCGAGGATGGTTGTTCGCTGAAAGCGGCCGCGGTCGCGTTCAGCGTCTCGCCGGCGACGGTGCATCGTTGGTGGCACCGCTGGCTTGATGGCGGCCGGCAGCCGCAGGCATTGTTGGATCGCTCGAGTCGGCCGCGGCGGTCGCCGAAACTGCTTGCAGCTGAGCTGCAGGAGCGGATCTGCGACTGTCGCCGCGAGACGGGCTGGGGGCCGCGCCTGGTTGCGGGCGCGACCGGCATCGCCCACTCGACCGTCTGGAAGGTCCTCCGCCGTCACGGCCTCTCGCGACGAGCGCGGCCGCTCAACGAGCCGAGCAACAGCTATGAGTGGCCCTGCCCGGGCGATCTCCTGCACATGGACACAAGCCGCTACGCGCGCTTCCTTCGGCCTGGCCACCGTGTCACCGGCGATCGCTCCCAGCGCTCGCGCAACTGGATGCGTCCCGAAACGAGGGTCGGCTACGACTACGCGCACGCGATCGTCGACGACCACTCTCGCGTTGCCTTCGTCGAGTTGCACAACGACGAGAAAGCCGCGACGGTCACCGGTTTCGTCGAGCGGGCGCTCGCCTCCTTCGCCGACCACGGCATCGTCGTGAAGCGGCTGATGACCGACAACGGCTTCAGCTACGTCAACAACCGCTCACTGCGGGAGCTGCTCGCCCGCCACGGCATCCGCCACCTCACCACACAGCCCTACCGGCCGCGCACCAACGGCAAAGTCGAACGCTTCCACCAAACGATGGCGCGCGAGTGGGCCTACGGGCTTAGCTACCGCTCACATCGACAACGAAACCAGGCGCTGCCACACTGGCTCGACCACTACAACCGGACACGACCACACAGCTCACTCGGAGACCGACCCCCGATCAGCCGCGTTCACAACGTCCGTGGGTAGGACATCTAGGCCTGTCCAGTGCCAGGCACAGGACGGCGCCATAACGGCCACGTTCGCTGAACCGCGGCGAGGAGGCTCGGCGCGAACAGCAACGCCATGACGTCGAACCAGACGTAGCCGGCAGCGACACCGCTCGGCGGATTGCCGTCGGGGATGCCGAGCCCGGGCAGTTCCTGCGCCCACCGCCAGGTGCCGATCGCCGTCCCGTACAGCTCCAGTGCCGCCACGACGACGAAGACGCCTGCGTACGCGGCGCGCGCCCGGGAGCGCCAGAGGAAGGCGAGCAGGAGCGGCAGGCAGAGCGCACCGGCCAGGTCCAGTCGCGGCAGCACCGTCAATCCGAGCACGCCCCATAGCGTTGCGACCGCCGCGACGGCGACGACCAGCATGCGTGAGTAGCGTCGGAGGGCTTCGCTCAGCGACAGGCCGGCCATGAACACGAGCCCGTGCGCCGGAGGAACGAAGGTCGGCAGGTTGTGCAACCGGTACGAGTAGACGCCCCACAGAATCGAGCCCGTCAGCTCCGCCACCGTCGCGGCGCAGATGACCACCGCGACTTGTGCACGACGCTCCGCCGAGAGTGGTCGCGCAGCCGCGAGGAGGACTAGCCACGTCAGTGCTCCCAAGGCAAGCTGGCCGGGCAGCTCCACCTGCGTGTCGACGGCCAGCAGCGCCGCGAGGACCGCGGCGATCAGGCCTGCGCGGATCAACGCCTGAACTGCAGCTCGTGCCAGGAGGGCACGGGGGCCAGTTCCAGCAACGCACGGTCACCGTTCGGGTCGCGGTAGCCGAAGTCCGCGACGTCCTCGTCCCAGGCAACCTCGAGCAGTCCCTCCTTGACGCGGTGGTCGAGCCACGCGCCGCGGAAGACGAGCTTCTTCAGCCAGTAGACCAGCGCCTCGCCGCCGACGAGCGACACGCGCTCCCAGTGCCGCACGAGATACCTCCCGAGCCCGCTGCGAGGCTCGTCGATCCAGTCCCGTTCGACGAGCTCGACGAGGTCGGCGGTCTCGTCGTCGTCGAGCTCGTTGTCGCCGACGAGCCCGAGCTTCACCGCCGCGGCCGTGACGCGCTGCTCGAAGTCGGAGGAGTTGAAGCCGAAGCGGTACCCGAGGAACTCGACGACGTAGTCGTCGCCGGAAACGTAGTTCGCCTCTGTCACGAGCCGAGCATAGCGCCGCGCTAGGTTAGCCCTGTGAGCGCCCGCCTCGTCGCCGCATCCGCTTTCGTGACCGCGCTCGTGGTCGTCACGGTGTGGCTCACCGACCTCTCGTTCGGGCGGGCCGCGCTGCTCGCCCCAGTCCTCGTGATCGGCCTCGCCGCGGTCGCCGGGCTCGTCGTTTTCTGGGCCCGGGTGGGCTGGGACTCGCTCCGCCGCTCGAGCCATCCCCGGCTGCTGGTGGCGGCCGCGCTCGCGTTCGTGCTGCTGCTCGTCGGCCTGACGCTGCTCGGCGTCCAGCTGCCACGGGAGTGACCGGGTAGGGATTAGCCCCCGGTTAGGACGGGGGTCGACCGTACCCAAAGACGCCGGTTGTCTCGGTGTTAGGAACTCCCTCGAACTGCGAGCGTGACGGCATGACCGATTCGGCACTCACAGAGCTTCACCACCGCTCGGCTGACGGCATCGAGGTCTCGCTCCTGTGGAGCCGCGTCACGAACGCACTGACGGTCGCGGTCGAGGACAGCCGCTCAGGACTGAGCTTCGAGGTTCCGGCCCCGGCGGAGAAGGCGCTCGACGTGTTCGAGCATCCCTTCGCGTACGCGGCCTAGACCAACGCCGCCAGCGCGTCCCTGAGCCGCTCGAGATCGCCGGCGTCGTTGTAGCCCTGGAACGAGGGCCGGATGAACTGCTCCTCGCCGTGCTCGAACACCGGCACCTCGATGCGGTAGTCGTCGTACAGCCGTTCCTGCAGGTTTGGCGGTGTGCCGGGCGGAAGACGTAGCGTCACCATCTGACGGAAGAACTCTTCGGAGTCGGGCGTGAGCGGCTCGAGCCCCAGCTCGTTGCGCGCGCGGCGCGCGAGCTCGTGGCAGCGTTCGCGCACGGAGTCCCAGCCGTGCTCGTGCTGCCAGACGATCGCAGCAGGCACCGTCAGGTACGCCGACGGATCGCGTGTCCCCTGCTTCTCGTGGCGTGACACGAAGGTGGGCGAGTCGCCGTCGTAGCCCCAACTGATCACGAGCGGGTGCACGCCGTGCTGAAGCTCGCGGCGTACGTGGAGGAACCCTGCTCCCTTCGGCGCGCAAAGCCACTTATGGCAGTTTCCGGCGTAGTAGTCGGCGTCGAGCGCGCGCAGATCGAGGGGCAGGTGCCCCGGAACGTGGGCGCCGTCGACGATCGTGCGGAGGCCGTGCTCCCGCGCGCGGCGGCACAGCTCTGCCACCGGCAGCGTGAGCGCCGTGTTCGAGGTGTGATGGCTCAGGTAGAGCACGCGGGTGCGCGGCCCTACGCCGGCCCAGATCGTTGCCACGATCTCCTCCGCGCTCTCGACCGGAAGGCGAATAGGAGTGCGGATGTAGCGCGCACCTCGGTCGGCGCAGACGTGCTCCCAGGTCAGGTCGAGCGCGCCGTACTCGAGGTCCGTCGACAGTACCTCGTCTCCGGCCTCGAGCCCGATCGCCCACGCCGCGACGTTCACGCCTGCCCCCGCGTTCGGGACGAAGACGAGATCGTCGGGATCGGCGCCCACGTATACGCCGACGGCCGCGCGCGCCTCCCGCAGCAGCTCGTCCAGCCGGCGGGCGAGAAACAGCACCGGCTGATGCTCGAGCTCGAGCTGCCACTCCTGGTAGCTCTCGAAGACGGCGCGCGGCGAGGCTCCGAACGAGCCGTGGTTCAGAAACGTCACACTCGGGTCGAGGAGGAACTCCTCCCGGAGGTGGGTGCCGTCCGACACGGTTCGTACGGTAGTCGTGCATGTCTGAGGGCATCTGGACGATCCGTCCGTGCCCGCACCGGCAGGCGAGCGGCCTCGCAAAGGAGCTCGGCCTCAGCGAGATCACGGCAAGCGTGCTCGTCCGGCGCGGCTACGGCGACCCCGAGGTTGCGCGGGCCTTCCTGGCCGGCGAGCAACCCCTGCACGATCCCTTCCTGCTGGGCGACATGGCCGGGGCCGTGGAGCGGATTCGTACGGCGATCGCCGCGGGCAAGCGGATCTGCGTGCACGGCGACTACGACGTGGACGGGATCTGCGCCACGGTGCTTGCCGTGCTCGCACTGCGCGAGCTCGGCGCGGAGGTCGAATGGCACCTGCCAAGCCGTTTCGATGAGGGCTACGGCGTCAGCGGCCAGACGCTCGAGCGGCTTGCGGAGGAGGGTTGCGGGCTCGTCCTCACCGTCGACTGCGGCATCACCGCGGTCGAAGAAGTCCGGCGCGCCCGCGAGCTCGGGCTCGACATCGTCGTCACTGATCACCATCGTCCGGGCGACGAGCTGCCGGACTGCCCGATCGTCGCGACGCGCCCTTCCGACTATCCCTTCCAGGAGCTGTGCGGGACCGGTGTCGTCTACAAGCTCGCCCAGGCGCTACTGGGTGTGGAGTCCGAAGTGCTGCGCCGGCACCTCGATCTCGTGGCGCTGGCGACGATCGCCGACGTCGTGCCGCTCGTGGGCGAGAACCGGTCGCTTGCAATCGCAGGGCTGCGCACGCTCGCACGAAAGCAGAAGCTCGGTCTACGCGCGCTGATGAAGGCCGCGCATGTCGATCCGGCCGCGGTCGACGCCGGCAAGGTCGGCTTTCGGCTCGCACCGCGGATCAATGCGGCGGGCCGGCTCGGCGATCCGCGCGCAGCGCTCGAGCTGCTGCTGACGGACGACGCCGACGAGGCGCGCCGCCTTGCGGACCGCCTCGAGGAGCTGAACCGCGACAGGCAGGCCGTGGAGGACAAGATCGTCCGCGCAGCGATCGCGCAGGTCGAGGAGTGGCCGGAAGCGAAGCGGCGCCGATCGGCGTACGTCGTATGGGGCGAAGACTGGCACGAGGGCGTGATCGGCATCGTCGCCTCACGTCTCGTCGAGCGCTATCACCGCCCGGTCGTGCTCATCGCCGGGACCGACGGGCTCTGGAAGGGCTCGGGGCGCTCGATCCCGTCGTTCGACCTCCACGGAGCGCTCGGCGCGTGCTCGGCATTCCTCGAGCGGTTCGGCGGGCATCGTGCGGCTGCCGGCCTTTCGATCTTGCCGGAACGGGTTGAGCCGTTTGCCGAGGCCTTCGCGGCCCAAGCGGAAGGTTTGCTCGGGCCGGAAGACCTCGTCCCCGCCACCGTCGTCGACGCGGTCCTGCCGCGCGGCGCGAAGCTCACGCTCGAGCTCTGCGAAGAGCTGCGCGCACTCGCGCCCTTCGGTTTGGCCAATCCCGATGTCACGCTGCTGGCTCCAGGCTGCGAGCTCGGCGAGCTCGCGACGGTCGGCGACGGAAAGCATCTCCGCTTCCGCGTGCAGCGAGACGGGCGCGACGCGGGAGGCGCAATCGCGTTCGGACAGGGGACCAAGCTCGACCGCTACCGGCGCGAGGGACGCTACGACGTGGCGTTTCGCCTACAGGAGAACCACTGGAACGGGACGGTGTCGCCGCAGCTCGTCGTGCGTCGCGTCTTCGACGCCGACGACCGCTTCGACGAGCTCTACAACTGGCTACGCGGGCAGTGGGAAGCGCGGCTGCGCGACGCGCAGGCGCAGGCGATCTTCGACGAGCTCGAGGTCGAGGAGGGCGGGCCGAAGCGCCATCCGCTCGAGTCCGAGACGTTCCGGTCGCTGTTGGCCGAGCCGGCACTCCTGCGCGCGGCGTGAGGATCCGGCCCGAGACGGAGGCGGACCGGGCAGAGATCAGGAAGGTCAACGAGGAAGCATTCGGACGGGCCGTCGAAGCGGACCTGGTCGACGCGATTCGCGCGTCCGATCGCTTCGTGCCCGAATTGTCGCTCGTGGCCACCGTGGAAGAGGACGTCGTCGGCCACGTGCTGCTGAGCTACGTCGAGATCGAACCGGGGGCGCACCCGGTGCTGCAGCTGGGACCGCTCGCGGTGCTCCCGTCACATCAGCGCCGTGGCATCGGCAGCGCGTTGGTGATCGAAGCTGTGCGTGCGACGGAGGCACGCGCTGAGCCGCTGATCCTCATCGAGGGCAATCCGCGTTACTACGAGCGCTTCGGCTTTCGGCGCTCCGACGAGAGCGGCATCGAGGCGCCCGTGGGAGTCGACCAGCAGTACTTCATGGTTCGGCCGCTCACGGCTTACGACCCGGCGCTGCGCGGCCGCGCGGTCTACTCCGAGCCGTTCCTGAACTAGCGGGCGGTGCCGACAGAGGCCCGGCGGGCGGCCTGCGGTCGCCGCGGGCGGGGCCCGGCGAGGGCGTCGAGAGTAAGGAGGAGCCGTGCTGCGCGCACCGCGGCCCGGCGTTCTTTTCGGCGTCTGTACCAGTGCATGAATAGCTCCCCTTCAGCATCGGAACGCAGGTTCCTGCCCTTTAGCTACGCCCCCAGAACGGGGGAAGGGAGCCTGATACCCCCGGAGTACACTGAGGGTATGGCTGTCATTGAGGCTCATGAAAAGCATCAGGAGCTCATCGATGAGCTGATTGCGGCCGTCTCGGCCTACAACGCGGACGTCGATCGCGACCTGATCCGGCGGGCCTTCCTCTTCGCCGCAAACGCCCACGAGGGGCAGCAGCGCCGCTCGGGCGAGGACTTCGTGCTCCACCCCTGGGGCGCCGCGAAGATCTGCGCGGAGCTCCGCCTCGACGACGAGACCATCGCCGCGGCGCTCCTCCACGACGTCGTCGAGGACACCGACGCCGAGCTGGAAGACGTCCGCGCCGAGTTCGGCGACGAGGTCGCGAAGCTCGTCGAGGGCGTGACGAAGCTGACGCGCGTCCAGTTCCAGAGCCGCGAGCAGGCGGAGGCCGAGAACTACCGCAAGCTCATCGTCGCGATGGCGGCGGACGTACGCGTGATCCTGATCAAGCTGGCCGACCGCCTGCACAACCTGCGCGAGATCGAGTACCTCGGCAAGCAGAAGCAGATCCAGAAGGCGAAGGAGACGCTCGAGGTCTATGCACCGCTCGCGCACCGGCTCGGCATCCACGCGATGAAGTGGGAGCTCGAGGACCTTGCGTTCGAGACCTTGCATCCGCGCAAGTACGAGGAGATCAAGGCGATGGTGAGCGAGCGTCGCGCCGACCGCGAAAGCCACGTGTCCGAGGCGGCGCGGGTGTTGCAGCTCGAGCTGACCAAGGTTGACATCCCCGTGGAGATCTCGGGCCGCGCGAAGCACTTCTACTCCATCTACGACAAGATGGCGAAGAAGGGCCGCGAGTTCAACGAGATCTACGACCTCACGGCGATGCGTGTGACGGTCGAACGCTCCGGCGACGAGGGAACGCGCGACTGCTACGGCGCGCTCGGCCTGATCCACTCCCTGTGGAGGCCGATGCCGGGCCGCTTCAAGGACTACATCGCAATGCCGAAGTTCAACCGCTACCGGTCGCTCCACACGACCGTGATCGGTCCCGAGGGACGCCCGCTCGAGATTCAGGTGCGCACGCGTGAGATGCACGAGACGGCGGAGTTCGGCATCGCCGCTCACTGGCGCTACAAGGGTGGCCGGCACCCAAGGACCGACGAGGCGTGGGAGAGCTGGGTGCGCCAGTTGATGGAGGCGCAGCCCGACACGATCGACGAGCCAGGTGAGTACAAGCGTGCATTCCTGACGGATCTCGTCGACGACGAGGTCTATGTCTTCACGCCGAAGGGCGAGGTGAAGACGCTTCCTTCCGGCGCGACGCCCATCGACTTCGCGTACGCGGTGCACACGGACGTCGGGCACCGCACGGTCGGTGCAAAGATCAACGGACGCATCGTCCCGCTGCACTACAGGCTGAAGAACGGCGACTTCGTCGAGATCCTGACCTCCAAGGTCGGCCGCGGGCCGTCTCGAGATTGGATCTCGCTGGCGGCCTCCTCGAAGGCGCGGAACAAGATCCGGCAGTGGTTCTCGCGCGAGACGCGCGAGGATCAGGAGCAGAAGGGTCGGGACTCGCTGGAGCAATCGCTGAAGGCGGCGAAGCTTCCGTACCGCAAGCTTGCCGGGTCCGCCGTGCTCGCGGAGGTCATCCGCGACATGAACTTCAAGAAGGCCGAGGACTTCTACCTCGCTCTCGGCTCGGGCAAGATCGGCGCGCAGCAGGTGGTCAACAAGGTCCTGCAGCGGCTGAAGACGGAACAGGTCGCCGAGGAGGAGGCCGTCACGCTGAAGGCGCCGCGCGCCAAGCACGCCGTCGACAGCGAGAACTACGGGATCAACGTCCACGGCGTCGACGACGTCCTCGTGCGGCTCGCGAGATGCTGCACACCCGTGCCGGGAGATGAGATCGTCGGCTACATCTCACTCGGGAAAGGCATCACCATCCACCGGGGCGACTGCCCGAACGTCAAGGCGCTTGCGCGCCAGCCCGAGCGCTTCACGCCCGTGAGCTGGGACGGCGGCGCATCGCAGAGCTTCCGCGTCCAGATCGCGGTCGAGTCCTGGGACCGCCCTCGTCTGCTCGAGGATGTGGCGCGGACCTTCGCCGAGCACGGAGCCAACATCGTTTCGTACGGCGGCAGCGTCGAGGACCAGATGGCGCGGAACTGGTACGTCGCGGAGGTCGGCGACGTCAAGGAGCTCCGCGGCTTGCTGACGGCGCTGCGGAACATCGAAGCCGTCTTCGACGCGTATCGCGTCACGCCTAGCTGACGTCCCCTATTCCAGGGATCGTCCCTCGACCGAGAGAGGTACCTCGTTCCAGGGATAGCGCGCGGCCTGAATCTGACTACAACGAGTCCAAGGGGGAGAGGGCACCAAAGCTGCGGCGCCCGACCGTTCGAGGACAGCGGGAGGGCGCGCGGCCTTTACAGGTTCGCTTCGCTCAGGTGAAGCGTTTGCGCCGGCCGCCGGACGGCCGGCGCATTCCTACGGCGACCAGGCTTCGCCGCCGGTGTCCCACCCGACGAGGCAGTAAGGCGAGATGAGGAGCGCGACTCGCTCGAGAAACGTGCGGTCCTCCGGGTCGAGCTCGTCTGCGACGACGCCGAGCTGTGCGACGACGTTGTTCTCGTAGGAGATCGGCATTCCCATCGGCTCGGCCGTCAGCTTGCCCAGCGCCGGGCCCAGCACGAGCTCACCTTCCTCGACGAACGAGATCCCGACCCAGGAGTAGTCGTCGATCCGGTCGTGGAGGACGGCAACGACCTCACGCAGCACCTCGTCGGCGCCACCGCCGCGATTGAGGATTCGGTCGATTGCCTCGAGCGCGCCGCGGTGGGCGCTCACGTAGCGAGTGCCTCTCCCTCGAAGGCGTGAATGGCCTCCTTGTAGGACTCCGGGATCGGCACGGCCTTGCGCTCGTCGAGGTCGACGAGCACGAGTGTCTGGGTCGCCGTCACCATCAACTCGTCGTCGTGTGCCCGGTACGCGGCCAGCTCGTACGTGACGCTCGTGCGGCCGATCTTCGCCATGCGAACGTAGACCTCGATCAGGTCGTCGAAGACGGCGGGCGCGAGGTAGTCGATCGTGCAGGCGCGCATGACGAACTCCTGGCCTTCGTCGCCGATGTCCATGCCGAGCAGCCCGAGGTTGCGGTGGTACTCGACGCGCGCGAGATCGAAGTAGGGGAGATACCGGCCGTAGTAGACGATCCCCTGCGCGTCCGTGTCCGAGAAGCCAACCCGCGTCTGCGCGCTGAACTTGAAGGGCGGTTTCTCCTTCAGCTCCGGATCACCTCGAGCACCTCGTCGCGCTTGCGCTCCATCAGGTCCGGCGAGAGCGCTTCGAGGTTGAGGCGCAGCAGCGGCTCGGTGTTCGAG